>NZ_JBHYMF010000074.1:1727-33790 GCF_042742855.1 Streptomyces sp. NPDC058877
CCCGGGCGGCCCGGGGGCGGGGGGGGGGGGGGGGCCGGCCGGGGGGGGGGCGCCCCCCCCCCCCCCCGACTCCGGCGGTCGCGAAGAGGAGCAGGGATCCGATCAGACGTGGAATCGTTCGGCGCTGTCTCACAGGCGGGCTCCCTCGGGTGGTCGACACGTCCGTCGTTCTGTTGATCGTCACGTCCTGATTCTGTATATCCCCTCGGCCGCCCTGCGTATCGCCCTCTGCTCCGAAGGGCATGGTCTGGACCAAGGGGCCCTTTCCGCTCGCGAAACGGACCCACCCTGCCCGATTTCGGGCAGGATTCTTGCAAAGGGAGGGGGAAAGCCCTCAATATTCACGGGTGCTCGAACACCGCCCGTCGCACGACGACCTCATCGACCATCTGGTCCGCAGCACTGCGCTCCAGCGCGGCGAGGCCGCCCGGGTCGTGCTCGACGTGCTGGCGTACTTCGACGAGACGACCGAGGAGTTCGTCCGCCGCCGCCACCGCGAGCTGCAGTCCGGCGGCGCCGTGAACGCCGCGATCTTCGAGCGCATCGCAGCGGAACTGCCGCACCGGGCAGTGGCTCCGCCGGAGCTCTCCCTCCGGCAGCTGCGCCGCATCGTCTACGGCTGAGCACCGTCCGCTCGGGCACGTCCATCAACCTGGAGGGGTTTCACCTTTATGTGCGGAATTGTCGGTTACATCGGTAAGCGCGACGTTGCCCCGCTGCTGCTCGAGGGCCTGGCGCGCCTCGAGTACCGGGGGTACGACTCGGCCGGCATGGTCGTCACCAGCCCGAAGTCCTCCGGCCTGAAGATGGTCAAGGCCAAGGGGCGCGTGCGCGACCTGGAGGCCCGCGTCCCCAAGCGCTTCACCGGCACCACCGGCATCGCCCACACCCGCTGGGCCACCCACGGCGCCCCCAGCGACATCAACTCGCACCCGCACCTCGACCCGGAGAACAAGGTCGCGGTCGTCCACAACGGCATCGTGGACAACGCCCAGGAGCTCCGCGCCAAGCTGGAGGCCGACGGCGTCGTCTTCGCCTCCGAGACGGACACCGAGGTCATCACCCACCTGATCGCCCGCTCCCAGGCCGAGACGCTGGAGGAGAAGGTCCGCGAGGCGCTCAAGGTCATCGAGGGCACCTACGGCATCGCCGTGATGCACGCCGACTTCAACGACCGCATCGTGGTCGCCCGCAACGGCTCCCCGGTCATCCTCGGCATCGGCGAGAAGGAAATGCTCGTCGCCTCCGACGTCGCGGCCCTGATCGCCCACACCCGCCAGGTCGTCACCCTCGACGACGGCGAGATGGCCACCCTCAAGGCCGACGACTTCCGTACCTACACCACCTCGGGCGCCTCCACCACGGCCACCCCCGAGACCGTCGAGTGGGAGGCCGCCTCCTACGACATGGGCGGCCACGACACGTTCATGCACAAGGAGATCTCCGAGCAGCCCGACGCGGTCGACCGCGTGCTGCGCGGTCGCATCGACGACCGCTTCTCCACCGTGCACCTGGGCGGCCTGAACCTGGACCCGCGCGAGGCCCGCACCATCCGCCGGATCAAGATCCTCGGCTGCGGCACCTCGTACCACGCCGGCCTCATCGGGGCCGGGCTCATCGAGTCCATGGCCCGCATCCCCGCCGACGCCGAGCCGGCCTCCGAGTTCCGCTACCGCAACCCGGTCGTGGACCCCGACACCCTCTACATCGCCGTCTCCCAGTCCGGTGAGACCTACGACGTGCTCGCCGCCGTCCAGGAGCTCAAGCGCAAGGGCGCCCGCGTCCTCGGCGTGGTCAACGTGGTCGGCTCGGCGATCGCCCGCGAGGCCGACGGCGGCGTGTACGTCCACGCCGGCCCCGAGGTCTGCGTGGTCTCCACCAAGTGCTTCACCAACACGGTCGTCGCCTTCGCGCTGCTCGCCCTGCACCTCGGCCGCATCCGCGACCTGTCCGTCACCGACGGCAAGCGGATCATCGAGGGCCTGCGCAAGCTGCCGGCACAGATCGAGGAGATCCTCAAGAACGAGGACGAGATCAAGCAGCTCGCCAAGGAGTACGCGGGCGCCCAGTCGATGATGTTCATCGGCCGCGTGCGCGGCTACCCGGTCGCCCTGGAGGCCTCCCTCAAGCTGAAGGAGATCTCCTACATCCACGCCGAGGCCTACCCGGCCTCCGAGCTGAAGCACGGCCCGCTCGCCCTCATCGAGCCGGCTCTCCCGACGGTCGCGATCGTCCCCGACGACGACCTGCTGGAGAAGAACCGCGCCGCCCTGGAGGAGATCAAGGCCCGCAGCGGCCGGATCCTCGCGGTCGCGCACCAGGAGCAGGAGAAGGCGGACCACACCATCGTGGTCCCGAAGAACGAGGACGAGCTCGACGCCATCCTGATGGGCATCCCGCTCCAGCTGTTCGCCTACCACACCGCGCTCGCCATGGGCCGTGACATCGACAAGCCGCGCAACCTGGCGAAGTCCGTCACCGTCGAGTAGGCCCCAGAGACGTCGCGGCCGAGGCGCGGCGCCCGGGCCTGTCCCCCGGACGCCGCGCCCCTCCGGGCCTGTCCCCCGGAACCTCGGCCGGACACCCAGCGGTCCCCGTGCACACACCTCCCGTGCACGGGGACCGCTGTTTCCCGGGCGCCCGCCCGGGCGCCCCTCCCGTCAGCCGGCGGCCGGGGCGCTGTCCCCCGCCGCGCGGCGCAGGGCCATCGGCCAGCCGGCGACCGCGGCCGTGGCGCCGTACCAGGCGACCAGACCGGCGACCGCGGCGACCCAGCCGCCCGCCTTGCCGAGACCGCCGTTGTCCGCGAGGGCGCCTATGCCGAGCAACAGCAGCGCGACGAACAGCAGGCCGTAGACGCCCTGCCCGAAGAGCCCGCTGCCCGAGGCCGCCATGGTCAGCGTGAGCGCGAGGAGCGCCCACAGGAGCAGGAAGAGCCCCATGGCGTCGGCCGAGGCCTGACCGCCCGCTCCGCTGCCCCAGGTGAACCAGAAGGCGCCGAGCGCCGCGTACGCCGTGCCTTCGCCCTTGTCGCCCGCGCGTAGGGCGAGCATTCCGACGAGGAAGAGGGTCACGCCGCCGACCCAGGTGGCGAGACCTGCGGCATCCGTTGCCGCGACGTTGTCGATGACTCCGGTCCCACCCAGGCCGAAGGCCAACAGGGTCAGTCCGAGCGCCAGGTGGCCGAGCGTGGAGACGGTGTTTCCCGCGGCGACTTCGTTGTTCACGGCGGGCTCCCTTCAGGTGTGCAGTTGTCCTGCGTGAGCTGCTGCGTTCCGTGGCCTTTATCTACCCTTCACAAGCACACAATTCACCTGAGGGAGGCCGAATTTATGTCTGGATGACGTCAGTTGAGGGAGCCACCTGACGGGGCGAACGAAACGGGAGGGAACCGGCCCCGGTTACGGGATGACGATGACGGGCCGCTGCGCACGGCGCGCGAGGCGCCCCGCGACCGAGCCGAAGATCCGGCCGACGATCCCGTGCGTGGAGCCGACCACGATCGCGTCGGCCGAGTACTCGCGGCCGACCTCCTCCAACTCGTGGCAGATGTCGCCGCCGCGCTCGACCAGGATCCACGGCACCTCGGCGAGGTGCTCGGCGCAGGCCAGCTCCAGACCGAGGACCTCGGTGCGGTGGTCCGGGACGTCCACGAAGACCGGGGGCTCACAGCCGGCCCAGACCGTGGTGGGCAGTCGATTCGCCACGTGCACGATGATCAGGCCCGATCCGGAGCGACGGGCCATGCCGATGGCGTACGCGAGGGCACGCTCACTGGACGTGGAGCCGTCGAAGCCGACGACCACCCCGTGCCGGAAGGCAGGGTCGCAGGCATGACGTGGCTGTTCCACCGCGAGGGGGTCGACCGTGGAGTCGGCGACGCGCTTGCGGTCCGCGGGTTCGGGGAATTCGTGACCGGCCATCGGTGTCTCGGCGAAGAGGGTCCTCGTGAGAAGGAACGGGAAAGGGGGACGAACGGCGGGCGGCGGTGGAGCTGTGTCCGGGAATCATCTTCCCAAGCCCATACCCCCAAGGGTACGGCGACACTCCTCTCCTACCCAGAGCCCGCCGCCTCACTCCCGGCGTTCCAGGGAGCATGCACGAGGGGTTCGACATCTGGCAATGCCGGATGTGCCCTACAGACGTCCCCGCGGGGCCAAACGGACGTCGCCGAGAGTGACCGGAACGTTCCGTTCCTCGTTGCCACAGGTCCAGCCCACCGTCGCAGGGAGACCGCCCGTGCCCGCACCATCGACCGCTGCCGGCCAGACCTCCGCAGCCCCCACCCCCGCGGTCGGCGCGCCCCGCGGTCGACGCCGGGCGCCCGCCGCCTCCCCGGCCTCCGGTGCGGAACCGGCCCCGGAGACGGCGACGGAAACGGAGACGGAGACGGCGGAGCAGGCCGGCGACATCGTCCGCTGGGCGGCCTTCTGCTGCGTCCTGGTCCCCGTGGTGCTCCTCGCCTACGGCACTTCGCTCGGCGGGGCCGCCGGGACCGCACTCGGCTTGGTCTCGGTGACGGCGACCTGCCGGCTGCTGCTGCGCCGCTCGGAGCGCGGACTACGGGCCGAAACGGTCCGTTCCGGGCACCGGAACTAGCTCCCGAGGGGGCTCGGAGCGGCTCCGCACCCCTTCGAGTTGACAGGTTCGCACACCCGACCCCATATGTTTTCGGCCAAGTTCCATTTATCGATGGATCGGTGGCGGAACGGTTGGCCAACCCTGCCTGCAGGAGCCCCGGAAGCCTTGCCGCGAAGGCCCACACCCCCCTCGTACGGGGGCGTTCGGCACGAGGCGACATCCCCCGGGGGGCGCCGGAGGGATGGCCGCGCGATCGATCGCTTCGCGCCAAGTGGCCTTGTCGACAATCCACCGGATGGAGAACTTGTCACGCCGGTGGCACGGGACACAGTAGATTCGATCATGGGTACCGAAGACTGGGGTCTCGTGCAAAACCGAGGGGAAACGTGCAGGAGCGACACGACCAGGGAGACGCGAACACCGAGGGGGGCTTAGCGTCATGAGCCAGGACTCCGCCGCACCGGAGGCCGCACGGAAGTTGTCCGGGCGCCGCCGTCGCGAAGTCGTCGCGGTGCTGCTGTTCAGCGGCGGCCCCATCTTCGAGAGCTCCATCCCGCTCTCCGTGTTCGGCATCGACCGGCAGGACGCCGGAGTGCCCCGCTACCGGCTGCTCGTATGCGCCGGCGAAGAGGGGCCGTTGCGGACCACCGGCGGGCTCGAACTCACCGCGCCGTACGGCCTGGAGGCGATCAGCCGTGCCGGGACCGTCGTCGTCCCGGCCTGGCGGTCGATCACTTCGCCGCCACCGCCGGAGGCGCTCGAAGCGCTGCGCCGCGCACACGAAGAAGGGGCCAGGATCGTCGGGCTGTGCACCGGGGCGTTCGTCCTCGCCGCGGCCGGACTGCTCGACGGCCGTCCGGCGACCACGCACTGGATGTACGCGCCGACGCTCGCCAAGCGCTACCCGTCGGTCCACGTGGACCCGCGGGAGCTCTTCGTCGACGACGGGGACGTACTGACCTCCGCCGGAACCGCGGCCGGAATCGATCTCTGTCTGCACATCGTGCGGACCGACCACGGCACCGAGGCCGCGGGTGCGCTCGCGCGCCGGCTGGTCGTGCCGCCACGACGCAGCGGCGGTCAGGAGCGCTACCTCGACAGGTCTTTACCGGAAGAGATCGGCGCCGACCCGCTCGCCGAGGTCGTCGCCTGGGCACTGGAGCACCTCCACGAGCAGTTCGACGTGGAGACCCTGGCGGCCCGCGCCTACATGTCACGGCGGACCTTCGACCGCCGGTTCCGTTCGCTGACGGGTTCCGCCCCGCTCCAGTGGCTGATCACCCAGCGGGTGTTGCAGGCGCAGCGGCTCCTGGAGACCTCCGACTACTCGGTCGACGAGGTCGCCGGTCGGTGCGGCTTCCGCTCCCCGGTGGCGCTGCGCGGCCACTTCCGGCGGCAGCTCGGCTCCTCGCCGGCCGCCTACCGGGCGGCGTACCGCGCCCGCCGACCGCAGGGTGAGGCCGGCACGGCCCTGCTCGAACCCGCGGTGCCGGCCCAGGGGACCGCGGGGCTCCGCAGGGCGCTGGAACCGGGCAAGCCCCCGTCGGACGCGTACGCACCCGGCCGGCCGGCCCTGCCGGGCCAGCGCAGCGCGCCGTAACCAGACCGCCGCCGCCACAAGCGGCGCGATGCAGGACCGACGGGCCCTCGGGGACACCTCCCCCGGGGGCCCGTCGGCCCGTCCGGAGAAAGCCCGCGCCGCGCGGCCCGGCCCGATCGGCGGCACACGCCCTAAGGTAGGACGCATGAACGATCGCATGGTGTGGATCGACTGCGAGATGACCGGGCTCTCGCTGACGGACGACGCACTCATCGAGGTGGCCGCGCTGGTCACCGACTCGGAACTGAACGTGCTCGGCGACGGGGTGGACATCGTGATCCGCCCGCCGGACGCGGCCCTGGAAACCATGCCGGAGATCGTGCGTCAGATGCACACCTCCTCGGGACTGCTCGACGCGCTGGCCGACGGGACCACCCTCGCCGACGCGGAGGCCCAGGTCCTCGCGTACGTCCGGGAGCACGTGAAGGAGCCGGGCAAGGCACCACTGTGCGGGAACTCGGTCTCCACCGACCGCGGCTTCCTCGCCCGCGACATGCCCGCCCTGGAGGGCCACCTTCACTACCGGATCGTGGACGTCTCCTCGATCAAGGAGCTGGCCCGCCGCTGGTACCCGAGGGCGTACTTCAACAGTCCGGAGAAGAACGGCAACCACCGGGCGCTCGCCGACATCCGCGAGTCGATCGCCGAGCTGCGCTACTACCGCGAGGCCGTCTTCGTCCCGCGGCCCGGCCCGGACTCGGAGACCGCGAAGCAGATCGCGGCCCGCCACGTGCTGCCCGCGGAATGACCGCCCGCTCGCGCCTCCGACCCCTTCGGAAAACCCTCCGGGGAAACGCGGGCGCGAGCACCCCCCAGAACCCTGTAGACTTCTTCTCGGCCGGTCGGGGAAACCTTCGGGAAAACCGCCGGTCGTGGTGGGTATAGCTCAGCTGGTAGAGCACCTGGTTGTGGTCCAGGATGTCGCGGGTTCGAGTCCCGTTACTCACCCTGAAGGCAGAGGCCCCGGTTCGAAAGAACCGGGGCCTCTGTGGTTTCCGTACGCCCCCGCCCGGCGTGGAGGGAACGGGGCCGCCACTTCCACCCGACCCGACGTTCGACGTGACGGAGCACACACAGGAAGTCCGCACCCGGGGCGGACCGCTGTCGACCGCACCCCACGGGCGGCCGTCGCGACGGCGCCCCGGCACATCTGATGGCTTCCGCGCACCACCACTCGTACGGGTGAGGCGTTGATCCACTCCATCCACACCCCTGCTAATTTCCCCTTATGTCGCATATTTCAAGATTCAAGACATATCGGGCAGGGTGAGGCCGTGTGGGAGTCCTGCGTGACAACCCGGAACTCGCCCTCTTCCTCTGCCTCTCGGCCGGCTACCTCCTCGGCAAGCTCCGGGTCGGCCCGATCACGCTCGGCGGCATCTGCGGCACGCTGATCGTCGCCCTGCTCCTCGGCGCCTGGACGAAGATCACCCTCTCCGAGGACGTGAAGACGATCTTCTTCGCGCTCTTCATCTTCTCGCTCGGCTACCTGGCGGGTCCGCAGTTCTTCGCGAACCTCAACCGGAAGAGCCTGCGCTTCTTCGTCCTCTGTCTGATCGAGGTCGTCTGTGTCGTCGGCATCGCCCTCGGCCTGGCCGAGGCCTTCGATCTCGACGTCGGCACCGCAGCCGGCATCCTCGCCGGCGCGGCCACCGAGTCCGCGGTCGTCGGCACGGCCACCGAGGCCATCGGTCAGCTCTCCGACCTGACCCAGCAGCAGATCGCCCAGTACCAGGGGCACGTGGCCACCGCGTACACGGTCTGCTACCTCTTCGGCCTCGTCACCATCGTGATCTACACCAGCCAGATCATGCCGATGCTGATGGGCATCAACCTCCGCGACGCCTCCCGCTCCCTGTGGGAGCGGATGCGGGGCTCCGGCGGGGGCCTGGAGCCCGACGAGCGGGAGGCGCTCCCCGGCATGGTCGGCCGGACGTTCCTGGTCACCGTCGCGGACGGCGCCGCCGTCTCCCAGCTGGAGCAACGGAACGGCAACCGGGTCACCATCGAGGCCGTGAAGCGGGGCGACAAGGTCCTCACCCCTCCCCCGCCGGACTTCGAACTGACCCTCTCCGACCTGGTCCTGGTGGTGGGGCGCCGGTCCAACATCATCGCGGCCGGACGCCAGATCGGCCCCGAGACCCCGGCGATCCCCGGCCTGGACACCCCGCTCGCCACCACCCAGGTGGCCCTGACGGACCGGTCTGCGGTCGGCAAGTCCCTGGACACCCTGGCCGGGGAGCATCCGGAGTTCACCTCGGGCGGGGTGTACGTGACGGACGTGCTGCGCAACGAGCAACACCTGCCGGCGACTCCGGAGACCGTCGTGCACCGCGGCGACGTGCTCACCCTGGTGGGTGCCCGCTCGGGCCTCGGCAGGCTGGCGTCGAAGGTCGGTGCGACCGTGAAGAACGACGCCACCGACTTCATCTACCTGGGCCTGGGCATCGCCTGCGGATCCCTGCTCGGGCAGGTCGTGGTCACCTTCGGCGACGTCCCGATGTCCCTCGGCACCGGCGGCGGCTGTCTGGTCTCCGGGCTGCTCTTCGGCTGGTTCCGCTCCCGGACCCAGACCTTCGGCGCCTTCCCCCCGCAGGCCGCCACCACCCTGAAGGACATGGGCCTCGCGATCTTCATCGCCTGCACCGGCCTGGTGTCGGGACCGCAGGCGTGGCCGCTGCTGAAGGAGTACGGGGTGCTGCTGCCGTTCGCGGGGATCGCCATGGTCCTGGTGCCGGCGACGATCTCGCTGATCGTCGGCCGCAAGCTGCTGAAGATCGAGGAACCGCTCCTCATCGGTGCGATCGCGGGCCAGCAGTGCTCCACACCGGCGATCACCTCCGTGACGCAGGTGGCACAGAGTTCGGTCCCGATGCTCGGCTACACGATCACGTACACGCTCTCGAACTTCCTGCTCCCGCTGACCGGCCCGCTGCTCGTCGGCATCCTCGGGGCCTGAGGGGAGGCATCGCCACATGACCGACTTCCTCAACCGGAACGTCTTCGACCCCCATCCCGAGCTGCTGGTCTTCCTCACCGTCGCGCTCGGCTTCCTCTTCGGCAAGCTCCGCTACAAGGCGATCGCGCTCGGCGCCGTCACCGGCTGCCTGGTGGCGGGGCTCCTGATGGGCGCACGCTTCGAGATCACCATCGACGACACGATGAAGAACCTGTTCTTCACCATGTTCCTCTTCGCCCTCGGCTACAAGGTCGGCCCCCAGTTCTTCCGGGGGCTGAAGAAGGACGGCCTGCCGCAGGTCGTCAACGCGGTCGTGGTCTGCGTGACGGGCCTCCTGGTCTCCTGGGGCTTCGCCGTGATGCTGGGGTACGGCCCCGGGCTCTCCGCCGGCCTGCTGGGCGGTGCGCTCACCCAGTCCGCCGTGATCGGCGTCGCCCAGGACGCCATCGGGAACCTCCCCGGACTCTCCGCCGACCAGATCAAGACCGAGGGCAACCTGGTCGCCATCGGCTACGCCGTCACCTACCCGCTGGGCACGATCCTGTGCGCGATGCTCCTCGCCAACGTCCTGCCCAAGCTCTACCGACGGGACCTGGCGGCCGAGTCGGCACGGCTGGCGGCCGAGCTTGACGCCCCGGGAGACAACCCCGACCTGGCCGACGGCTACTACGAGGTCGTCCTCCGCGCCTACGAGATGGACCACTCCCCGCTCGTCGGCCGCACCATCGACGACTTCGAGAACCAGCAGAAGGAGCTGGGACACCGCATCTACATCACCCGGGTGCGGCGCGGGGGACGGATCCTCGCGCACGACCAGCAGACCGTGCTGCGGTCCGGAGACGTGCTCGCGGTCAGCGCCCTGCGCGGCTCGCTCGTCGACTTCGACGCCGGCACCCAGATCGGTGCCGAGACCGATGACGTGGAACTGCTCGGCTACGAGACCGAGACGCTGCACGTGGTCGCCTCGGAGAAGGCCCACCTGGGGCAGACGGTCGCCGAGCTGCGCCGGGAGCCGTTCATGGTCGGCGTGTACATCGACAAGCTCTACCGATCGGGTGCCGAGTTCCCTTACCGGCTCTCCACGAAGCTGGAGCGCGGCGACACGGTCGTCCTGAGCGGTCCGAAGCGCTTGGTGGACCCGGCCGGCAAGGCGATCGGCACACCGGTGCCGACCTCCTTCGCTACCGACATGCTCTGGGTGGGCCTCGGCATCTTCCTCGGCGGCTGCATCGGCATCCCCGCCCTGACCCTCTCGGGCGTCCCGATCTCCCTGTCCACCTCCGGCGGCGCGCTGATCATGGGCCTGGTGTTCGGCTGGATCCGCGGCAAGTACCCGACGTACGGGAACGTGCCGCCGGGGGCCCAGTGGTTCATGGACACCCTCGGGCTCTGCCTCTTCGTCGCGGTCGTCGGCATCAACGCCGGGCCGAGCTTCACCAGCGGTCTGTCGGCGGCCGGCTGGGGGCTCCTCGTCTGGGGTGCGGTGGCGACGGTGGTGCCGCTGATCGTGGGCTTCCTCGTCGGCCACCACGTCCAGAAGATCCGCTTCCCGATCCTGATGGGCGTCCTGGCGGGCGGCCAGACCACGACCGCGGCGATCGGCGCGATCAACGAGCAGTCCAAGTCCCAGATCCCGACCCTCGGATACACGATCCCCTACGCGGTGGGCAACGTCCTGCTGACCATCTGGGGCGCCGTGATCGTCATCCTCAACCACTGACCCCGCCCCCCCGACCCGAGCCCCCCACGCAACCAAGGAAGTCACCGTGCCCAAGACCACGTTCACCCGCCAGGAGATCCAGTCCTTCGCACAGCTTTCGCCGTTCGAGCTGAAGGACAAGTTCCTCCAGATCGCACGGGCCGCCCAGGAGGGCGAGCCCGGCCAGAAGGGGAAGTCACAGAGCCAGATGCTCAATGCGGGCCGCGGCAATCCGAACTGGGTCGCCACCGGCCCGCGCGAGGCGTTCTTCGCGCTCGGCCACTTCGCCCTCGCGGAGTCCCGCCGGGTCTGGACCGCCGACAACCTCGGCGGCATGCCCGAACTCATCGGCTCCGGGGGCCGTTTCGACGCCTTCGTCCGCCGTCACCCGGACCTGCCGGGCATCGAGATGCTGCGGGACTGCGTGGAGCACGCGGTCGGGCGCTTCGGGTTCGACAAGGACGCCTTCGTGCACGAGCTGACCGACAGCACGATCGGCGACAACTACCCGGTACCGGACCGGATGCTGCCCCACGTCGAGCAGATCGTCCGCGGCTACCTGCACGACGAGATGTTCGACGGGCGACCGCCGGCCGGGAACCTGTCCCTGTTCGCGACCGAGGGCGGCACCGCCGCCATGTGCTACGTCTTCGACTCCCTGCTGAAGAACGGGATCCTGCAGAAGGGCGACCGGATCGCGCTCATGGTGCCGGTCTTCACCCCGTACATCGAGATCCCCGAGCTCGACACCTACGAGTTCGACGTCGTCACCGTCCGGGCGAGCCTCTTCGCGGAGACCGGCGTGCGCGAGTGGCGCTACCCGGCGGAGGAGGTCGAGAAGCTGGCCGACCCCTCGGTCAAGCTGGTCTGCGTCGTCAATCCGTCCAACCCTCCCTCGCTGGCGATGAGCGAACGCGTGGCGCAGCAGATCAAGGACGTCGTCGCCGGCCCGAACCCGAACCTGCTGATCGTCACGGACGACGTGTACGGCACCTTCGTGGAGGGCTTCCGCTCGCTCGCGGCCGACCTCCCCCGCAACACGCTGCTCGTGTACTCGTACTCCAAGCACTACGGCTGCACCGGCCACCGGCTGGGCGTCATCGGCCTGCACGACGACAACGTGATCGACGAAATGATCGCGGACCTGCCCCGGGCGGTGAAGGACCGACTCGACAGGCGGTACGGCACGCTCTCCCTGGAGCCGGCGAAGATCCGCTTCATCGACCGGCTGGTGGCCGACTCCCGGCAGGTCGCCCTCAACCACACGGCCGGGCTCTCCCTGCCCCAGCAGGTGATGATGGCGCTCTTCTCCCTCTTCGACATGCTGGAGGAGGGCCAGGCCTACAAGCGGAAGATCCGGGACATCGTGCGGCAGCGGCTCGACCTGCTCCTCGAAGGCGCCCAGATGAAGATCGCCGGCGACCCCGAGCGGGCCGGGTACTACATCGAACTCGACCTCCTCGCAGAGGCGGAGCGGGTGCACGGCAAGGACTTCGCGGACTTCCTGGAGAAGAACTACGAACCGGTGGACCCGCTGTTCCGGCTCGCCGAGCAGACCAGCGTCGTCCTCCTCAACGGCGGCGGCTTCGACGGCCCCGAATGGTCGGTCCGCGTCTCGCTGGCGAACCTCGACGACCTGGACTACCTGAAGATCGGCCATCACCTGCGGGCGATCTTCAACGACTACGCGGAGGAGTGGAAGCTCTCGCGGGCGCCCTCGTAGCCGGAAGGGGACGCGCCCCGGTCGAGGGGGGTGGGTGGGGCCGACCGGGGCGCGCGGGTGGGGGGACTCGGGGGTCCGGTCACTTGTAGGCGGCGAAGGCCTTCGTGAAGGCCAGCGGCTGCTGGAGGATCGAGGAGCAGGTGGCGTCGGCGTGGTTGACGGCGCCCGCGGCGCACTGCTTGTCGCGCGTCGAGGACCACATCGAGAGCCAGCCGATCCCCTTGGACTTGGCGAAGTCGACGAGCTGGGTGGCATCGGCGACCGTGAAGACCTCGCTGGCGACGTCGTTGACGCCGATCATCGGGGTGACGGCGACGGCCTTCCAGGCTGCGGCGTCGGAGAGCCCGAGAACGCCCTTGACCTGGGCGTGGGTCGCCGTCGCGGCCTGGACCGCGTACGTCCCCATGTCGCCGCTGTACGCCGGTCCGTAGTCCATCGCCATGATGTTGACGGCGCCGATGCGGACGCCGTTCTTCTTCGCGTCGGCGAGCAGGTCGACGCCCGGCTGGGTCAGGCCCTCGGGCATGACGGGCAGGGTGAAGGAGACGTCGAGTCCGGGGTGGGACTTCTGGAGCTGGGCGATCGCCTGTGAACGGCGGGTGTTGGCGGCGGTGTCGGGCAGCGCGGCGCCCTCAATGTCGAAGTCGACCTTGGCGAGCCGGTACTGGTCGATGACCTTGCCGTAGGCGGCGGCGAGCGCCGAGGGGGTCGAGCAGTTCAGGGCCAGCTCGTGGCCGGCGGCACCGCCGAAGGAGACCCGGACGTCACCGCCCTTGGCGCGCAGGGCACCGATCTGGGCGGCGACCCTGTCGTTCGCCAGGTCGGTGACCCCTCCCCACAGCGGGGCGCAGGAGCCGCCGGAGGTGATGAAGGCGAGGTTGAACTCCTTCACGCCGGTGGCGTCGGCGGTCGCGAGCAGGTCGTACGCCGGGTAGAGCGAGGTGTCGACGTACGGGGCGTACCGGGCGGCCGTGGCGGGGGCACCGGTCGTGGTGGGCGTGGGGGTCGGGGTGGCGGTGGGCGTGGGGGTCGCCGTGCCGGTCGGCTTCGGGTCGGTGGTGGAGGTCGGCCGCGGGCTCGCGGTGGCGGTGGTCGACGGGGTGGCGGTGGGCTGCTCGGTGGGACGTCCGCTGGGGGTGGGGGTGGCGCCCCCGGCCGAGCAGGCGGCCTTGTTGATGAGGCAGTTGACGGGGTCGTCGGCCCGGCCCTGCGCGGAGGTGACGAAGCCGACGGTGACGGACTGACCGGGGGCCAGCTGCTTGTTCCAGCTCGCGGGCTTCACGGTGACGTGGGTGCCGGAGACGGTGTGCTCGCCGTTCCAGAGCGAGCCGATGGTCGTTCCGGCGGGGAGGTCGAACTCCAGGGTCCAGTCGGACTGGGCGGCGGCCGTCTCGTTGGTGACGACGTACTGGCCGGTGTAGCCGCCGGTCCAGGAGCTGGTCCTGGTGTAGGCGGCGCCGACGGAGGCGGCCTGGGCGGTGCCGGTGAGCGCGAAGGCGGCGCCGCCGACGACCGCTGCCGCGACGGCCGCTCCGACGGCCTTGGTCCGGATGCTCGTCCTGCGCCGGTGCGAACTCGTGGCCATCGCGTGCCTGCCTCTGTGTGCCGGGGGTGGGGTGCGGCAGCACGCTAGCGAGGGGGAACCGGACAAAAGCCTTTCCGGGGAGCGGGATTGGGATCCTTAGGCTCCGCTTAAGGAAGGCATCGGAACCACGAAAGGTTGGCTCCGGCGCAAGGCTCATGCACCAGCCGGCCGGCGGGCCTCCGGAGCCTTGCGCCGGCGGGCGGTCCGGTGGCCGCGGCGCCCCGTGGCGCCGCCCGGGCGCCGTCCGTCGAGGCCGATCCAGATCCGCACCTCGGTGCCGCCGAGGACCGAGTGGCCGATGCGGACGTCGCCGCCGGTGCCTTCCGCCATCCGTCGCACGATGTCGAGTCCCAGGCCCGTGGATCCGTCCCGGCCGCCGCTGTTGCCCCGGGCCAGCGCGGCGGCCGGATCGACGATGCCGGCTCCGGCATCGGAGACCAGGATGATGACGGCGTCGTCCCCGTTGTGGACGTCGAGGGAGAAGGCGGTGCCCTCGGGGGTGTGCCGGAAGACGTTGCCGAGCAGGGCGTCGAGGGCGGCGACGAGTTCGGGGCGGGCGACCGGGATGCGGACCGGGCGTTCGACGCCCGCGACCCGGACCCGCCGCCCCTCGTCCTCGGCGAGCGCCGACCAGAAGTCCATCCGTTCCCGGACCACTTCGGCGGCGTCGCAGCCGGCACCGGGTCCGGTGGCCTGGGTCTGCGGCTTCGCCTCCCGGGCCGTACGGATGATGGTGTCGACCTCGCGTTCCAGTTGCTCGACGGCCGTGCGGGTCTGCTCGGCCGCCGGAGAGGAACCGAGGGAGGCCGCGTTGAGCCGGAGCACGGTGAGCGGGGTCCGGAGCCGGTGGGAGAGGTCGGCGGCCAGCTCGCGTTCGTTGGCGAGCAGTTGGACGACCTGGTCGGCCATCGAGTTGAAGGCGACGGCCGCCGACTTGAGCTCGGTCGGTCCCTCTTCGGGAACCCGTGCCCCGAGCTTGCCCTCGCCGAGGTCGTGGGCGGCGCCCGCGAGCCGCTGGGCGGGTTGGACCATGCGGACGCCGAGGCGGTCGGCAACGGCGACGGAGCCGACGACCAGGGCGATCCCGACGCCGGCGAGGACGAGCCAGGCGGTGGTGACGCCGTTGCTGACCTCGCCCTCGGGGACGAAGAGTTCGACGACGGCGACCTGACCGCTGCTGAGCGCGGTCGGCTGGAGCAGGGCGAAGCCACCGGGGACCTCGGCGATGGAGGCCCGGCCGAGCCGGCGGGTGGCGGCGAGTTCCTCGGGGGCCGCGCGCCGGCTCCCGATTTCCAGCGGCGCACCGACGGGTTCGGCGGCGGGCACGTGGATGGCGAGCCGCCCCGCGGCCCCGTCCTCGGTGGTGGCGACGGCCTTGTCGAGCTCCTCGCGGTCGGTGGTGATCGCGAGGACGGGGGCCAGCCCGGCGGCCCGGCGTTCCGCGTTGGAGAACGCCCGGTCACGGGCCATCTCCTGGACGACGAGCCCGAGGGGGACGGCGAAGGCGAAGACGACCATGACGGTGACGGCCAGCGACACCTTGACGAGGGCCCATCTCACGGCTGCGGCTCCCGGGGCGGTTCCAGCTTCACGCCCACCCCGCGCAGGGTGTGCAGATAGCGGGGCCGGGCGGCGGTTTCACCCAATTTGCGGCGCAGCCATGACAAATGCACGTCGATGGTCTGGTCGTCCCCGTAGGCCTGCTGCCAGACCTCCGCCAGCAGCTCCTTGCGAGGGACGACGACACCGGGGCGTCCGGCGAGGAAGGCCAGGAGGTCGAACTCCCGCCGGGTCAGGTCCAGCGGGGCCCCGTCCAGTTCGGCCTGACGGCGCAGCGGGTCGACGGTGAGCCCGCCGACCCGGAGGACCGGGGAGGACGGGGGCTCGCCGGCGGCGCCCCGGGAGCGGCGCAGCACGGCGGCCATCCGGGCCGAGAGGTGGTCGACGGAGAAGGGCTTCACCAAGTAGTCGTCCGCCCCGGCATGCAGCAGCCGCACGATCTCGGCCTCGTCGTCCCGGGCGGTCGCGATGATCACTGGGACGTCCGTGATCCCGCGCAGCATCTTGAGCGCCTCGGATCCGTCCAGATCGGGCAGACCGAGGTCCAGGATCACGACGTCGAACCGGAAATGGGCGACCTCGCGCAGCGCCTCCAGGGCAGTGCCGACGCTCCGTACCGCGTGGGAGGCATCGGACAGCTGCCGAATGAGGGCGGAGCGCACGAACGGGTCGTCCTCGACCACGAGCACACTTGCCATGGGCGGCACCGTACGCCATTCGAGTGAGCGCCCGGGCAAGGTCCACCCTCCCGCACCGCCCCGGGACGGGTGGTGCACTATGTCCCGGTGCGAAGAGGACTCGTTCACGCCCTGGCCTGGTCGCTCGCCACCGGCGCGGCGGTCACCCTGTCCTGGTGGGGGGTGCACACCGTGTTGTCCGGCACGGTGTACGACCCGCCGCGCGCCCTGCCCCTGCCGGTCGGCACCACCGACGTGCCGGACGCGGCGGGCACCGAACCCCTGACCTCCTCCACCCGGCGGCCGGAGGGCACCCCGCCCGCCGCACCGTCCCCTGCGGAACCCGCTCCGAGCGGGACCACCGCCCTTCCCGCTTCCCCGACCGCGTCCCCTTCGCACCGTCCCGCACCGACGACCAGTGCCCCCGTCGCCCCGCCCACCGGATCGGGCTCCGGCTCGGAAGTGAAGACGTACCCGGTGGACGGCGGCCGGGTCACCTTCGACCTCGGGGAGTCCTCGGCCGAACTGGTCGCGGCGACGCCCGCGTCCGGTTGGCAGATGCAGGTGTGGAAGCAGCCGACCTGGATCCGGGTCACCTTCACCAAGGACGGCCGCGAACTGTCGGTCTTCTGCCTGTGGCACGACACCGCGCCCCGGGTGGAGATCGAGGACCGACAGGCGTAGGGATCAGCGGAAGACGGAGGCCGGCGGCGCGGGCGAGGGCTTGGCGCTCGCGTCGGTGACGGGCGCCGCTCCCCCGGCGAAGTCGGCGAGCGCACGACCGTGTTCCACCCGGCCCGGATGCGGATCGGTGGCGACCCGGCGGGTCAGTTCGGCCACCGGCAGCTCCCGGTCGGAAGCGAGCAGCACCGCGTTGCCGAAGCGGCGCCCCCGCAGGACCGTGGGGTCGGCGACCAGCGCCAGCTCGGGGAAGACGGCGGCGGCGGTGGCGATCTGGCCGCGCAGATGGGTCAGGGGCGGCCCGTCGGCGAGGTTCGCCGCGTAGCGGCCGTCGGGACGCAGCACCCGCCGCACCTCGGCGAGGAACTCGGTGCTGGTCAGGTGGGCCGGGGTGCGCGCCCCACCGAACACGTCGGCGATGACGAGGTCGGCCCAGCCGTCCTGGACCTTGGCGAGGCCGGCGCGGGCGTCGACGGAACGGACCCGGATGCGGGCACCGCCGTCGAGCGGCAGCTCCCGACGGACGAACTGGACCAGTGGGCCGTCGAGCTCCACGACCTGCTGGGTGGAGCGGGGCCGGGTCGCGGCGACGTACCGGGCGAGGGTGAAGGCGCCGCCGCCGAGGTGCACCACCTGGATCGGCCGGTTCGGCGGGGCGGCGAGGTCGGCGATGTGGCCGAGGCGCCGCTGGTACTCGAAGGAGAGGTGCGCGGGGTCGTCGAGGTCGACGTACGACTGGGGGGCGCCGTCGATGAGCAGCGTCCACCCCCGGGGGCGCTCCCGATCGGGTACGAGTTCGGCGAGGCCGCCGTCGACGGTCTCGGCGACGGGGGCGGTCGCAGCCGCCCGGTCCCGCTGCTTGTTCCTGGCCACGGAGCCATTATCGGGCCAGGCGCGAAGGGCCCGCCCGACGGCCTCAGCGGCAGCCGTCGGCCGCCTCGATGAGCCGGGCCGCCTCGCCGAGCGCCTCGCGCAGCACGGCCGGATCGGTGACGGGGTCGGAGTCCCCCGGAGGGAGCAGCCAGCCGGCGGGGCGGGGGGCGTCGCCCGCCGGTTCGGGCAGCTCCGGCAGCTCGGGCAGGCGCAGGCCGCGGCCGGAGGTCCGGGTGCAGGCGCTGCCCGGCATGTCCCAGGCCGCGGCGGTGCCCGGCGGCACCAGGAAGCCGAGGGTGTCGCAGGTCCCGTCGTGGACGACGGGACCGACGGCGGGGGCGGCGCCGCGGCGCAGGATGTCGACGGCCTCCAGTCCCTGCCGGACCGGCACGGTCACCAGGTCCCAGGCTCCGGCGGCGGTCTGGGGCCCGTCGGCCCCGGGGGCGGGCCGCGTGGCCGACTGCGAACCGATCTCCGACATGGAACCCCTCCTCGCTACGAGAGGAGACACGTTTCGTCTCTCCCCGTACGGTTCAACGCCCGCGCGCGTCAACGGCTACGGCGCCATGCCGCCGCAAAGGATGGCAGTTCATGGCAGATCGCAGGCGAGATATCCGATTTGTAGTCAAACCCAGCGTGCGCATCCGGTCACAGCGGGTACGTTCTTGCCGCCGGACCACCCGGCTGCACCAGAGAGGGCTCGGCCATGGCGATGTCACGGGCAGTTCCCAATCTCGCCTTCCGTCGGCTCCGCGGACAGCGCTCGCCGGCGGAGTTCGCCGCGGCGGTCCGCCGGGCGGCACGGGAGATCGGCGAACAGGTCGCGTGCGACGCCCGCTACATCGGACGCGTGGAAGCGGGCGAAATCCGCTGCCCCAACTACGCGTACGAGCGGGTTTTCCTGCACATGTTTCCCGGTTCGGACCTCTCCGACCTGGGGTTCTCCGCGCGGGAAACGGTTCGCGGCAGGCGACAGGCCGGAGCATCGCCCCCCGCCGCCCTCACCAACCGGAACGATGAGGAGAGCGACGTGCTGCGTCGCGCATTCATGACGAGCGGCTCCGCCACCCTGGCGGTCGCCTCGCTCGGACTCGGCGGCCCCGCCGTCGCGATCCCCTCCCCCCGCGGCACCCACCGGATCGGCGAGGCCGAGGTGCGGGCCGTCGAGGACGCCGTGCGGCAGATCCGGCTGGTCGACGACCGGCACGGCGCCGACGGGCTCTACAAGACGGCCGTCCAGCCACTCCGCGCCGCGTACGCGCTGCTCGACACGGGCACCATGTCCCGGCGCTCGACCGAGGAACGGCTGCATGCGGGCGCGGGTGAGCTCTCCCTGTCCGTCGGCTGGCTGGCCCACGACTCGGGCCGGCCCGAGGACGCCCGCTCGCACTATGCGGAGGCCCTGGCCACCGCACGCGTGGCGGGGAACGCAGCCCTGGAGGCGCACGCCTTCTGCAACGCCTCGTTCCTGGCCCGGGACACCGGCCGGTACCGCGAGGCGGTCCGTGCGGCGCAGGCGGGCCTGCGGGCCGCCCGCGCACTCGACTCGGCCCGGCTGCTCTCCTTGCTCTCCCTGCGGGAGGCCGGCGCATGGGCGGGGCTCGGCGACCGGTCCGCCTGCGAACAGGCCCTCGGCCGGGCGCACGGCTTCTTCGACCGGGGCCCCTCCGACGGCGACCCGGAATGGATGTCCTTCTTCGGCGAGCCGGAGCGGGAGGCCCTGGAGGCCCAGTGCTGGTCGGCGCTCCACGAATGGGGCAGGGCGGCCCGCCACGCCCATCGGGCCGCCGTGCTGCAGAACCCGCACTTCGCCCGGAACCTCGCGCTCTACCGGGCCCACCTGGCCAAGGACCTGGCACACGCCGGTCGACCGGACGAGGCCGCGGCCGAAGCGCGGCGCGTCATGGACTCCCTGGACGGCATCGCCTCGGCCCGGATCCGGGGCCTGCTTTCGGAGACCGGTCGGGTGCTGGCCGGCACCCGCTGACCGGAACGCCGGCCGGGCCTCGACCACCCCCATCGGCCGGGGCCCCGGGCTTCACCGCTCCAAGTGGCCGGTGTCGTTCCACCGCTCGACCGCCGGAGCCCCGTACGCCCAGCCCAGGACCGACAGGCTCGTCGGGTCGAGGCGGACGCGGGAGGCGAAGGAGACGTCCTCCCCGAGCCAGCGCGCGCCTATGGAGCGCAGGATGTGGCCGTGGGCGAAGACCAGGACGTCACGGTCGGCGGAGCGGGCCCACTCCACGACCTCGTCGGCGCGGTCCGACAGCTGGGCCAGGGTCTCCCCCTGGGGGACCCCGTCGCGCCAGATGAACCACCCCGGCTGGATCTCCCGGATCTGCTCCGGGGTGAGCCCCTCGTACGCCCCGTAGTCCCATTCCATCAGCGCGTCCCAGGGTTCGGCCCGGTCGCCGAAGCCGGCCAGTTCGCAGGTCTCGCTCGCCCGGACCAGCGGGCTGGTGCGCACGTCCACACCGGGCAGGTCGTTCCAGGGGGCCCGGTGCAGTCGCTCCCCGAGCAGCTTCGCGCCGCGTCGTCCTTCGTCGAGCAGCGGGATGTCGGTCCTGCCGGTGTGCCGACCGAGGAGTGACCACTCGGTCTGGCCGTGTCGGGCGAGCAGGATGCGCGGTGCCATGCGAAGGACGCTCCAGAGGTTCACGGTGCGGACGTGCCTCCTTCCATCATCTCCCACGTGAATCGGAGGTGGCGTCCGGGCAACCTGCGGGGGCCGTTCTGCGTCCCCCCGCCCGGGGCGATCACCGACCGGGGGGAACACATCCATGCGCAGGCCACGCTGGTGGGCGGAGCTGTCGCTGATCGTCGTCGTGTACGCCGCCTACTCCGGCGGGCGGCTGCTGGTGCGGGGCGACGAAGCCTCGGCCATCGAGCACGGGCTCGCGCTCCTGCGGTGGGAGCAGGTGCTCGGGATCGACGTCGAGGCCCCGCTGAACCGTTTGTTCACGGACGTCCCCGCGCTCGGGGTCCCGGCGGACTTCGCCTACGCCTCCCTGCACTACCTGGTGACCCCGGCGGTCCTGGTGTGGCTCTTCCACCGACGCCCCGGGCGCTACCGGGCCGCCCGCACATGGCTGATGGCGTCCACCCTGCTCGGGCTCGTCGGCTTCACGCTGCTGCCCACCTGCCCGCCCCGGCTCCTCGCCCCGGTGCACGGCTTCACCGACACGATGGCGCACTTCAGCGCGTACGGCTGGTGGGGTGCGGAGGCCAGCGCGCCGCGCGGCCTCGGCGGTCTGACGAACCAGTACGCGGCGATGCCCAGCCTGCACGTCGGCTGGGCGCTGTGGTGCGGGGTGATGCTGTGGCGACACGGGCGGACGCCGGCCGCCAAGCTCCTCGGAGCGGCGTATCCGCTGGTCACCACGGTGGTCGTGATGGGCACCGCCAACCACTACCTGCTCGACGCGGTGGCCGGGGCCGCCGTGATGGGCGCCGGTTCGCTCCTCACCCCGTACGTGCTCCGGCTCGCCGACGGGCTGCGCGGCAGGGCGGAAGCGTCCCCGGTTGTCGGTGGTGGATGCGAGACTTCCACGGGTGAGCGCATCCCTGGACAGCGGTCTGTCACGACCACCGCAGACGACACCCCGGAGCGGGGCGTCCCCGGAGCGAGCGGAGCCGCAAGCCCGGGGAAGGCTCGCTGAGCTGCGCGGCCCGGCCGTGGTGCCGCGCCCGCTCGACGCCAGGGCGATCGCGGCGCTCGCCGCCAACCCCGGCTGTCGACGGCGGGCCCTGCTGGACGGGGCCGGGATCGACAAGTCGGCCCTCGCCGCGAAGCTCGGCTCGCCCGCCCCGTTCGGCCAGTCGCAGTTCGCGATCGTCCGGGGCAACTCCTTCGAGGCGAAGGTCAAGGCGGACGGCGGACGCGAACTGCTGCGGCTGATCGGTGTCGAGGAGCCGGGCGAGGTGTCCGTGCCGGACCTGTCGGCGGCCGGGCCCACGGGGCGGGTGGCGCGGACCGCGCTCGCGCTGCGGGAGGCGACCGGAGCCGGAGCCTGGACGCTGCTCGACCATCCGTTGCTCGCCCTGGAGGTGGCCGGCGCGCCGGTCTACCTGGAGCCGGACGCGGTGGTGGTCCGTCCGGACGGCGGGTGGACGGTGGTGGAGATCAAGTCGTTCCCGATGGTCGACGGTTCGGCCGATGCGGCAAAGGTGGGCGCCGCCGCCCGTCAGGCCGCCGTGTACGTGCTCGCCCTGGAGCGGGTCGCGGCCCGCACGGAGGGTGCGCGGGTCGCGCAGTCGGTATTCCTGGTCTGCCCCAAGGACTTCTCCAACCTGCCGACGGCCTCGATGGTCGACGTGCGCAAGCAGCGTTCGGTGACCCGTCGGCAATTGGCCAGGCTGACCCGGATCGACGAGATCGCCCGGGCCCTGCCGGAAGGCATCGACTTCGACGTGGCGGAGCGGACCCAGGAGGAGTTGACGAAGGCCGTGGAGTGCGTGCCCCACCAGTACGCGCCGGAGTGCCTGGCCGCCTGCGAGTTGGCCTTCCACTGTCGGTCGCGCTCCCGGGAGGCGGGCGCGGTGGAGGTCCTGGGGCGTTCGGTGCGGGGCGAGCTGGGCGGTCTGAGCACCGTCGGCGAGGTTCTGGCGGCGGCACGCGGCGAGGGGGGCTCCCCCGGTGCGGGAGCAGCGGGGGACGCGGCCCCGGAGGATCCCGCGGTCACCGCCCTGCGCCGGGCACGGGCACTGCGCGAGGAGGCGCTGGCGTCAAGGCCCTCCGGCGCCCCCGGGGAGGGCTCGTGTCCCTGCTGAACCGTCGTTGTCGTGCCGCGTCCCGGGAGGCCCTGGCATGTCGCTGATCTCCACGCTCGCACGGATGGAGGCCGTCGAGTCGGGTCGGGCGCAGCCGCTCGCGACCGTCCGGCACCGGCACCTCGCGGAACGACCCCTCGTCCTGGTGCCGTTGACCACCGCCGGTGAGGCCGGGGCCCCGTTGGGCGCGCTGGTCGGGACCGACCCCGAGGAGCCCCGTCTCCTGGTGGTGCCGCAACCCCGGGACCGTGACCTGCGGTTCGCGTTCCTCGCCGATCTGGCCGAGGAGGTGCTGGCGCACCTCGACCCGTTCACGGGGGTCGTGGAGGCGGCCGAGCGGAGCGAGGTCGACCCCGAGACGGGCAAGAAGGTGAAGGTCGAGGTCGAGCTGTGCGCCGACGCGCCGCAGTTGATCGTGCCGAGCCGGGCGGGCGTCGAGTACGTGCGGCTGCTCGGACGGTCGATGCGGTTCCGGCGGACGGCCGAGCAGGACCCCGAGGCGCCGTTCCCCGCACCGCCGCGGGTGCCGCTGCTCGGACGCTGGCTGACGCACTTCGGCGAGCGGGCCCGGGTCCCCGGGTCCTCGCTGCTGCTCTCGGCGACCGATCTGCTCAACCGGCACTGGGCGACCGGGCAGTCCTCCCTGGAGGACCAGCACCTGGGCGCGCTGCTCGCCTGGATCGACCCGTACGAGGGGGAGTCGGGTGCGGAGGCGGCGCTGCGGGCCGGATCGGGCCGGGACGCCCGGGGGCAGCTGCTGTGCCCGCCGGCCGGCCCCGCGACCGATCCGGCCTTCGACAACGCGCTGCTGGCGCCCGCGATCGAGCGGTACGACCGGGCCCGGCAGGCGCTCGGTGCGGCCGAGGACGGCGAGACGGCCGACACCGGCCTCGGCGCGCTGCACGCGGCCGAGCGGGAAGTGCGCCGCCTGGTCGCCTCCCAACTGGAGCCGACCTGGCAGGCGGTCTGGCGGGCGATCGACCTGCTGCGGGAACTGCCGGAGGGGGCCAGGGTCGAGGACCGCTGGACCCGCGACCGCTGGTCGTTCACCGGCCACCGGGACCGGGTGGCGGCCGGGGAGCCGCCGCAGCCGCGCCGGGACGACGCGGTGACGGCGGCGCAGAAGCTCGCGGCCCGCGAGCAGGCGCAGGGGCAGTTGGAGGCGCAGGAGGCCCTCGACGACCCCCTGGTCCTGGCGGGGCGGCGGCTCTCGGGCGAGGCGTTCACGGCCGAGGTGGTCGAGGTGGTGATGGCGTGGACGGAGTCCAAGCGGCCGGCGCCCCGACCGCTGGTCGCGGTCCGCACCGACGACCGGCCGCACCTGGGCGAGCGGGTGCGGGTGTACCGCTCCCTGGACGGCAAGCCGCAGACGGCGGAGTTCGTGCGGTACGAGGAGGACGGCTCGCTGCTGCTGCGGATCCTGGACCGGATGGGCCGGTCCAGGGAGCCCGCGGAGGGCTCGGTGCCGGCGAAGGGCGAGCGGATCGCCTGGACGCTGTTCGAGCACGACCAGCGGGTCGGACCGAAGCTGCCGGACCCGGAGGAGACGCCCTGGACGCACGGCGGTCCCCCCTCCGGGTCGGACGCCGTGGAACCGCCCGACGCCATCACCCCGGAGGACGTCCTGTGAACCCGACCGTGTTCGACCCCTCCGCGGAGGCGGCGCGGGCGACGGGCGCCATCTTGGCCGACACCCTGCACGGCACCGCCCGGGGCGTGGTCGTGGACTCCCCGCCGGGCGCGGGCAAGTCGACCCTGGTGGTCCGGGCCGCCCTCGAACTGGCCGCTGCCGGGCGCCCCTTGATGGTGGTGGCCCAGACGAACGCGCAGGTGGACGATCTGGTGCTGCGGCTCGCGGAGAAGGAGCCTGAGCTGGAGGTCGGCCGGCTGCACTCGAACGACACCGACCCGTACGACAAGGCGCTGGACGACTTGGCGAACGTGCGGAAGTCGGCGAAGGCCGGCGAGTTGGCCGGGCTGCCGGTCGTCCTGTCCACGGCCGCCAAGTGGGGGCACGTGAAGAACGTCGAGCGGTGGGCGCACGCCATCGTCGACGAGGCCTACCAGATGCGCTCGGACGCCTTGCTCGCGGTGGCGGGCCTCTTCGAGCGGGCTCTGTTCGTGGGCGACCCGGGGCAGCTGGACCCGTTCTCGGTGGTGGGTGCGGAGCAGTGGGCGGGGCTCGCGTACGACCCGTCGGCATCGGCCGTCTCCACCCTGCTGGCACACAATCCGGAGCTTCCGCAGCACCGGCTGCCGGTTTCGTGGCGGCTGCCGGCCTCGGCGGCGCCGCTGGTCTCGGACGCCTTCTACCCGTACACGCCGTTCCGCAGCGGCACCGGTCACGGGGACCGGCGGCTGTCCTTCGGGGTGGCCTCGGACGGTTCGGGCCCCGATCGGGTGCTGGACGAGGCGGCCGAGTCCGGCTGGGGCCTGCTCGAACTGCCCGCGCGGCACACCCCACGCACCGACCCCGAGGCGGTCGGTGCGATCGCCCTGGTGGTGCGTCGGCTCCTGGACCGGGGCGGCGCCACCGTTTCGGAGCGCTCGGACGCCCCGGTCCCGCTCACCGCGGACCGGATCGCCGTCGGCACGGCCCACCGCGACCAGGCGGCGGCGGTCCGGTCGGCCCTCGCGGAGCTCGGCGTCTCGGGCGTGACGGTGGACACGGCGAACCGGCTGCAGGGCCGCGAGTACGACGTGACGGTCGTCCTCCACCCGCTCTCGGGGCGTCCCGACGCGACTGCCTTCCACTTGGAGACGGGCCGGCTGTGCGTGCTGGCCTCCCGGCACCGGCACGCCTGCGTCGTGGTGTGCCGCGCGGGCGTGGCGGAGCTCCTCGACGAGCACCCGTCGACGGATCCGGTGCAGCTGGGGGTGGCGGTCTCGTTCCCCGACGGTTGGGAGGCGAACCACGCGGTCCTCTCCCACCTGGAGGAGCACCGGGTCGGCTGGACGCCCTGATCAGTCCGCCGGCCCGAGCGCGGCGGCGTGGGCGAGGAGTTCGTCCACCGACCACTGGTCGTAGACGTGTTCGCCGTACTTCAGGGCGGCGATCCGACCGTCCGGGGCGATCAGGAAATCGGCGGGGAGGCCGAGCCGGCCGTTGGGCTGGTTGGTGGCCGGCGGGCGTTCCCGCCCCCGGAGCAGGCGCCAGGCGCTGCGGAGCACGGCCCGGACGACGGCCGGCCAGGCCCGTGGGTCGAGCAGCGCCCTGCGGTGGGACTCCACGCCGAACTCCGCGTACAGCCTCCGGTCGGGATCGGCGACCACCGGGAACGGCAGGTGCTCCACGTGTTCGCGCAGTTCTTCGGCGGGCGAGTGGAAGAGCACCAGCTCGCGGATCCCCGCCCGCTCGATCTCCTCGTGCCGCAGGACCACCGACCGCAGGTGCAGATTGCAGACCGGGCAGCCGGCGAAGCGCCGGAACTGGACGTGGGTGGGGTGTTCGGGGTCCGGCAGGGCCAGCGGGCCCCCGAGGACCGGGGCGAGCGTCCGGGCGGGAACGCTCCGGCCGGGTTCCAGACGACCGTGCGTGCGGGGCGGGAGCGTGCTCATGGGACACCTTCCTCGGCGGAACGTGACGACAGCCTTAGGCGTACGGCGTACTCCTATCAAGATAGGCGTAGGGCGTACGCTGTCAACCGTCATGCCGCGCCCCCGCTCCCTCACCCCCGAACGCCTGGCCGCCGCCGCGCTCGCCGTCATCGACCGCGACGGGCTCGCCGCCCTCTCCATGCGCACCGTCGCCAAGGAACTCGCCATGAGCCCCATGGGGCTCTACCGGTACGTCGCCGACCGCGAGGAGCTGGAGGGGCTCGTGGTCGAGCGCGTCCTGAGCGCCGTCGACACCGCCCCGCCCGCTCCCGACGCGCCCTGGCGCGACCGGATCGAACTCATGGCCGGGCGACTGCGCGAGGCCGTCGCCCGACACCCCTCGGCCGTCCCGCTGACCGTCGCCCATCGGCACCGCTCCCCCGCCGGGCTGCGCTGGTCCGAGGCCGTGCTGGAGATCCTCACCGGGGCCGGGATCGACGGCGGACGCCGGGTCGTCGCCCTGCGCGCACTGCACGCGTACATCACCGGCGCCATCCAGCTCGAACACCTCGGGCCGCTCGCCGGCAGCGGGACCGAGGCCATCGCCGCACTGCCCGCCGACCGCTTCCCGCGGCTCGCCGAGACCGCGCACGACGCCCGGGCGATCGGCCCCGAGGAGGAGTTCTTCGGCGGCCTGCGGCTGCTCCTGCGCGGCCTCGACGACGCATGACCCGGAGGCCCGCGGAGCGGGGGGCGCGCGACGGACGGCACGCGCCCTTGCGGGAAGCGGGACAATGGAAGGCGGCCCGGGATTCCGGGCCGTGCCTGTGCGAGGAGGAGTAGGACGATGGCGGAACCCGCGGAGCGGAGCGCACAGCGGCGGCTTCGACCGGCACCGCTGATCTTCGAGCCCGTCGAGGCCACCGCCGATCCGGAGCACTTCTTCGACCTGGAGTCGATGGAGGATCCGCGCGAGCTGCTGGCCCGGGCGACAGAGCTGACGCTCGCGTTCCGGGCGGCGACGGACCGGGCGACGGAGTTCCAGGCGATCGCCGCGGCACAACTGGCGGACCCCCGCCGGTTCGACCGGCTGACGGCGGCGGACGTCGCCGAGCGGGCGGACTGGACCGAGGACTACGCCCGGAAGATGATCGAGTTCGGTCAAGACCTGATCCGGACGAACGGCGGACCGCCGGAGGACTGAGCGGACGCCCCCGACGGCGGAGGCGACGAGGCGACGAGGCGACGAGGCGACGAGGCGACGAGGCGACGAGGCGACGAGGAACACGATGCCGGGGCGTCGCGGGCGCCCACGAGGCCGGTGCGCCGGCCCCTCACGGGGCACGTGGGCGCGCGTCGGAAGCGGCCCTGCCGAAAAAGCACCATGGCATATGCCGAGGCGCACGATACTCCTCGCCCACCACCCTTGTCCGGGATTCCGGAAACCCTCGGAAACCACATCGTCACTCCCGGTACACCTGATCCATGACGACGTGGCTGCGCAACGAGACCCCCCAGGACATCTTCCGGTTCCTCCGGGAGGGCGACGAGGGACGCCACCAGACGGCACGGGTGACCGCCGACGGGGCCGCCTGGCTCACCTCCGCCGCCGGCGATCGGAGCACCGCGCTCACCCGCTGGGAATCCCGGCCGACCTCACCGGCGGCGCTGCCCTGCGGGACGGTCTTCGACGTCGTCAACGTGGACCCGGTCTTCGGGCGCCGGATGCTGGACAGGCTCTGGGAAGAGGGCCCCGGTTCGGGGCCCGTGGCGATGCACCGGGGTCGGATGATGCTCTTCGCCGCGCCGGGAACGGCCCAGCGCCTGCCGGCCCTGCTCGACTGGGAGGAGTGGGGCGAGGCGGTGCCCCGGCCCCTCTGCCACGGTCCCGGGGACGCGGTGACCGTGCCGCCGCTCGTGCCGTCCGACGCCGCCGGGCCCCGCTGGCTGGTGGCCCCGGACACCCGGCACCCCTGGCTGCCGGGGCCCGAGGTCGTGCTCTGGGCGTGCGTGCGGGCCGCCCGGTCGGTCTCCGCCGCCGACGTGCGGGTATCGATTTTTCCTCCCGCCGATTCGGATGCTAATGTCTACGACGTCAGCAGGCGCCGCTAGCTCAGTTGGTTAGAGCAGCTGACTCTTAATCAGCGGGTCCGGGGTTCGAGTCCCTGGCGGCGCACAGACGGAAGAAGCCCCTCGCGCGAGCGGGGGGCTTCTTCGTGTCGTCGGCGGTACGGGCGGGACCTTGCGGCTCAGCCCGCGGCGGGCGGGGTGATCTCGACCGTCCAGCTCCCCGAAGCCGTGCGCTCCAGCACCTCGACCCGGACGCCGCTCCCGGGCACGGTCAGGGTCTCGCCCTCTTCGAGCGGCGCGTCCGCGAGCGGCGGGTAGACGGAGTGGTCCACGCACGCCTCGGTGTCCGGGTGGGCGTCCACGACCTCGACCGGACCGTTGCCGGAGGCCGCGCCACTGCGGACCCGATAGACGAGGACGCCCTCGGTGCAGGTGTCGGCGTCGTTCCCGGCGCTGCTGCGGGCCTCGATCGCCAGGACGCTCTCGGGGCCGGTGCGCACGACGGCGAGCCGGGTGCCGAGGGTGCCGCCGGCCGCGGGCCGGACATCGGTCGGCTCCAGGCTGACCAGCCGGGAGCCGGCTCCCTGGACGCAGGTCACTTGGGCGCGGGAGAGCCAGCCGAGCTTCCACTTGTGCCAGCCGAAGAGGTCCGGAGAGAGCCCGAACTGGCTGCCCATGACGTCCCAGTCACCCACGTGGGTGTCCCAGTCGCCCTTGCCGTCGAGCGGGCGCCGGTAGAGGTCGGGCAGGTCGAAGACGTGCCCGGTCTCGTGGGCGAGGACGTTCCGGTCCGGCGGGTGCCGCTCGAAGACCGTGACGACCCGCTTGAGCTCGGTGCCGTCGACCTTGAGCGGGCGCTCCAGGTTGACGACCTTGGTCGCGTCGGAGTCCACCCCGGGCGCGTCCGGGTCGGCCACCAGGTAGACGATGTCGTACCGGGAGAAGTCGACGTCCCCGTCGGCCGCGGCGATCGCGTCGCGCAGGTAGTCGGCCCGTTTCCCGGCGTCCCAGTCGCGCCGTATGTCGTACTCCCCCGACTCCCGCGGCATCGGGGTCCACTCCGCCCGGGGGTGCGGGCGCAGGCTGAAGCGCCCGTACGAGGCCCGGTCGAAGTACTCGCTGGTCGCGGGGAAGTGGTCGGCGGCGAGTTGGGACGGCGTGGTGAGCGGCTCGGAGTCCGGGAAGG
The DNA here is from genome assembly GCF_042742855.1 of Streptomyces sp. NPDC058877. NCBI lineage: Bacteria > Bacillati > Actinomycetota > Actinomycetes > Kitasatosporales > Streptomycetaceae > Streptomyces > Streptomyces sp. NPDC058877. The sequence continues at coordinate 31,229 of NZ_JBHYMF010000074.1, forward strand.
ACAGGAAGATCATGACCGCGTCGAGGCCCTCGGTCGGACGCGGATAGGAACGGTTCCAGGTGTCGAGGCCGAGCGAGTGGTGGGCAGCGGTGCGGGGAAGCACACAGGGACTCGCCGAGGTCGCACCGGCGGCGGGGCCCGCGACGAGCCCGGTGGCGGCCAGGGCGGCGAGCGAGGTGAAGGCCGCCGCACCGGCGCGCAGTCGCGGGCGCTCCACTCCCCCGGGTGGCTGCTGACCCCTCACATGGACCTCCGGATCGGGAATGCGGGACACCATCACCACCTTGTGACGATTTGGTGTCTTTCGCATGTTTCCGCTACCCCGGTCGGGTGAGCGCGCGCCACGGGGTCGACGCGACACGAGCGGGTTTCAGATCACGGAAAGTCACATTCGGTCATGCCTCGACGACCCGTGTCAGACCCGCGCAGAAACGATCGGGCGGGCTTTCGCGGTGGCCAGCCTCACAGCCCCGGAGGCCCTTCGCAGTCCCCTAGAAGCTGGAACGCCCCCCGGGCCTGGCTCTATGATCGGCTCACTCTTTCTTGGCCGACCATCCCGACCACATGTGACCGGCCCGACTGCACACGGGAGCGAGCGGTGAGCGGAACCCCCGAAGGACCGGTGCACACAGAGCCGGCGGAGACACCCACGACCGAGGCCGCCACCACGGAGCGTCACCGCGCACGCCGGGCGGCCGAACTCCGCGACTACCGCGCCGCCTTCCGGGTCGCCCAGCTCGCCATGGCCGTCGTCGACGAGGACGGGGTCGTCGTCGCCGCCAACGATTCCTTCGGCACCCTCCTCGGCTCCGCGCCGGAAGCGCTCCACGACCAGGCCGCCGCCGACCTGGTCGACCTCGCCGCCGACGGACGCACCTGGCACGCCTACCGCGAGGTGCTCCGTGGCCGCCGCTCCCGCTTCCGCTGCACCCGCCGGCTCAAGCACGCCGACGGGCGCTCGCTGTGGGCCGAAGTCACCGTCGCCCCCGTGCCCGGCAGCCGGCGGGTGCTGCTGTCGATCGCGGACATCAGCGACCGGCGCGAACTCCACGCGCGCCTGCGCCATCTGCAGATGCACGACCCGGTGACCCGACTGCCCAACCGCGCACTGTTCTTCGAGCGCCTCTCGGCCGCCCTGGAGGCCGCGGCCCAGGATGCCCCGGACCCCGTCACCACGGCCGGAGCGGTGGGCCCAACGGCCGGGTCCCACACGTCGTACGAGCCGTACGGCCATGGCGGAACAGGGCGGATCGGCCTCTGCTACCTGGATCTCGACGGCTTCAAGGCGGTCAACGACACCCTCGGCCACCGGGTCGGCGACCGGCTCCTGGCCGCCGTCGCCACCCGGCTCACGGAGTGCGCGGACAGCGACGGCTACACCCGCAACGGCGGCCACCTCGTGGCCCGGCTCGGCGGGGACGAATTCGCCATCCTGGTCGAGGACTCCACCGGCACCGAGCAACTGGCGGACCTGGCGCGCTCGGTGCTCGACGCGCTTCAACACCCCTTCGACCTGGGGGGTCAGCGGCTCTCGGTCTCCGCCTCGATCGGCGTGGTCGAACGCATCGCCCACGGGACCACGGCGACCGCGCTGATGCAGGCCGCCGACACCACGCTGTACTGGGCGAAGGCGGACGGCAAGGCCCGTTGGACCCTCTTCGACCCCGAGCGCAACGCCCACCGGATGACCCGGCAGGCCCTCTCCTCCACCCTGCGTCCCGCCCTGGAGCGCGAGGAGTTCGCCCTGGAGTACCAACCGCTGGTGGACCTGACCGACGGCGTGGTGCGCGGGGTGGAGGCCCTGGTGCGCTGGAACCACCCCCAGTTCGGCCCGCTCGCGCCGAATCGGTTTGTCGGGATCGCCGAAGAGGACGGTTCCATCGTGGAGTTGGGACGGTGGGTGCTCAACACCGCGTGCCGCCAAGCCCGACAGTGGCAGAAGGACCACCCGCGCGAGCGTCCCATCTTCGTGAGCGTCAACGTGGCGGTCCGTCAGGTGTGGGACTCGGACCTGGTCGCGGACGTGGCCGGCATCCTCGCGGAGACCGGCCTCGCACCGCACCTGCTCCAGTTGGAGCTGACCGAGTCCGCCGTGATGGGTTCGAACGGCCGGCCGCTCCAGGCCCTCCAGGCACTGAGCGACATGGGCGTGCGGATCGCGATCGACGACTTCGGCACCGGCTACTCGAACCTGGCCTATCTGAGCCGGCTGCCCGTCTCCGTGCTGAAGTTGGACGGTTCTTTCGTGCGCGGCTTCCAGGACGAGGAACACGCCAACCCCGCTGACGAGTTGATCGTCGAGGCGCTCGTCCACCTCGCACACCGGCTCGGACTGACCGTCACCGCCGAGTGCGTCGAGACCGCCGGGCAGGCCAGTCGGCTGCGGCGGATCGGTTGCGACACCGGACAGGGCTGGTTGTACTCCAGGCCGGTGGCTCCGGACCGCATCGCCGCATTGATCGGCAAGGAACCGCTGCCGGTCTGAGCCGGTGGCCTGCAAAGCCGGCCCCCCCCCGCTTGCGGACGGAACCCGGCCGCGGGCCGCCCGCCGTTCCCGCGGGT
>NZ_JBHYMF010000075.1:0-33743 GCF_042742855.1 Streptomyces sp. NPDC058877
GGGCCGACCAGCCGAATCGAGCTGACCCCCCGCGATGCGTCGAGTGTTGGCGTGCGACGGGCGCGGGGCCCCGGACCGCTTCTCCGGCCGGTGCCGGGCTCGGTGCCGGTGTCGGGGCCCGGCCGCCCCGGGGCGGCGCGGGTCAGGCTCCGTCCGCCGTGGAGGGTCGGGGCGCCCTGCCGTCAAAGAGCAGTCCGGCAAGCGCACGGAAGTACTCCTCGGGGTTGCGGTCACCCAGCGCCGCGTCCACGTTGTGGGTGAGCAGGAGCGTCGCGAAGCCGTGGGCGAGCGACCAGGCGGCGATGCCGGCGGTGCGGGCATCGGGCACGCCCTCCAGGCCGGCGACGCCCGCGCGGAGTTCGGCGGCGGCGTGCTCCTTGGCGGCGAGGAGGTCCGGATCGTCGGCGCGCAGCAGCTCGGGCTGGAACATGACCTGGAAGTGCGCCGGGTGGGCGGCGGCGAAGCGGACGTAGCGCACTCCGCGTTCGCTCAGTTCGGTCGTGCCGGCGAGGGTTTCGGCGAGGAGCCCGTACCCCTGGGCGGCGATCGCGGTGAGCAGGCCCGTGCGGTCCTTGAAGTGGTGGGCGGGGGCGGCGTGCGAGACGCCCGCGCGGCGGGCGAGGTCGCGCAGGCTCAGCGCCCCGGGGCCCTCGGTGGCGATCACGTCGAGGGCGGCGGCGAGGACGGCCTGTCGCAGGTCGCCGTGGTGGTAGGAGCTCCGGCTTGTCATGGCAGCAGCCTAATCCGCATCTAGTCATTGACAAGTTAAGCCTCGTGGATGCAATCTTGTCAGTGACAAGTTAATGGTGGAGAAGTGAGGGAGGACGCCATGGACCACCACGAGCCCGTGGAACCCGGGCGCGTGCGCCAGATGTGGCACCTGCTGGAGCCCCTGCACGCCCTGCTCTACTACGCCCCCGAGGCCCACGACGAAGCCGCCGCCCTCGGCCACGCCACCGAGGAGCGCTGGCCCTCCTACTTCGCCTGGCGCGCCGCACCCCTGGGCCCCGCGGGCCCGCTCCGGGTCGCCTCCGCCTTCTACAGCTTCAGCCCCGCCATGGTCGCCCGCTACGTTCCCGCCACCTGGGCCGCGGCCTCCCCCGCCGAGGTCCTCGCCGCCCGGCTCCGCGCCGTCGACCGGGCCTACCGCTCCGTCCTGGGGGAGGAGGCGGTCACCGGCCCCGCACTCGCCGAGGCCGCGGCCCTCGCCCGACGGGCGGCCGGGGCCGCCCGCACCGAAGGACGGCCGCTCGCCGCGGCCAATGCCGAGCTGCCCTGGCCGGAGGCTCCGCACCTGGTCCTCTGGCAGGCCGCGACGATCCTCCGCGAGCACCGCGGCGACGGACACCTCGCCGCCCTGCTCTCCGCCGGGCTCGACCCGGTCGAGGCGCTCGTCTCCTTCGCGGCGATCGGCGCGGCGCCCGAGCCGGTCTTCGAGAGCCGCGGTTGGACCGCGAGCGAATGGGCAGCCGCCCGCACCCGGCTGGCCGCCCGTGGCCTCCTCGACCCGCAGGGCGTGGCCACCGAAGCCGGCCGCGCCCTGCGCGCCGAGGTCGAACGCCACACCGACGAGCTGGCCGCCGCCCCCTGGGGTGCCCTCGGTCCGGAGGACACCGCACGCCTTGCCGAGCTGCTCGGAGCGCCCTGGCTGGCGGTCATCGGTTCCGGCTTGCTGCCCGCCGAGAACACCCTGGGCATCGGCAGGGCGTGACCCGCCGAAGGGCGGGACGGAGGCCGGAGCGGCGGAGGAGCGGTGCCGGGGTTCCGCTCCGCGCCGGCAGTACCGGCAGTACCGGGAGCCCCCCGGAGCGGGGAGCAGGGCGGGCGGGAGTGGGACGGATCGTGGGCAGGACGAACCGCGGGGGCGGGGGCGCGGGAGCGAGGATGCGGCCCTGCGGGAACGTTCCGTCCTAGGATTCCAGCGTGCTGACGCATCGGAAGACCTTCGCCGCACCGACGCTCGCCCTCGCCGCGCTCCTCCTCGCCGCCTGCTCGCCCGGCACGGACTCCCGGGGCACCGGCGGCACCGGCGAGCAGACCGCCTCGCCCGGCACGGCCCTCGCCGCCGTGGACACCCTCACCGTCCGGGGGCGCGCCCCGAAGACCGGTTACGAGCGGGACGAGTTCGGAAGTCCCTGGGCGGACGTCGACGGCAACGGCTGCAGCACCCGAGAAGACGTGTTGAAGCGGGACCTGGCCGGCGTCCGCTTCACGGACGGCCACTGCAAGGTCGCCTCCGGCACCCTCACCGACGACCCCTACACCGGCACCACCGTCACCTACGTCCGGGGTCGCAGCAAGGTCGACATCGACCACGTCGTCGCGCTCTCCGACGCCTGGCAGAAGGGGGCGCAGAAGTGGGACGCCGAGACGCGCCGCCGCTTCGCCAACGATCCGCTCAACCTCCTGGCCGTCGACTCCGCCACCAACCGCCGCAAGTCCGACGGCGACGCGGCGAGCTGGCTCCCGCCGAACCAGGCGTACCGCTGCACCTACGTGGCCCGCCAGGTCGCGGTCAAGAAGAAGTACGGGGTCTGGGTGACGGCTGCGGAGCGGGACGCGATGAAGCGGGTCCTCGCCGACTGCCCGCAGCAGAAGCTCCCCTAGCGTCCGCAGGGCGCGAAAAATCGTTTGGGCGACCCAACGGGTGATCCCTACCGTGGCCGCATGGACCTGAACGTCACCACCCTCGCCGAACGTCCCGAACTCGAAGGGGCGATGTGGTCCATGAAGGACCTGTGGCCCGACTTCATGCTGTACGACCCGGTCGGCTGGGCCAACATGGGCCGGATCGTCCGGGAGCTTCCGGAGTACGTGCTCGTCGCCACCGACGCCACGGGCACGGTCGTCGCCCGCGCTTTCAGCGTGCCCTTCCGGCTCGACGCGGAAGGCCGCGGAGAGCTGCCCGCCCGCGGCTGGGACGAGGTCCTCAACTGGGCCTTCTCCGACCTGCGGCACGGCCGGGAGGCCGACACCGTGAGCGCGATCGAGGTCACCGTCCACCTCGACCACCTCGGCAAGGGCCTTTCGCACCGGATGCTCGCGGCCATGCGGGAGAACGCGGCTTCGCGCGGCTTCTCCGAGCTGGTCGCCCCGGTCCGACCCAACGGCAAGCACCTGGAGGCCTCGGCCCCCATCCACGAGTACGCCTTCCGCACCCGCGAGTCCGACGGCCTGCCGCACGACGCGTGGCTCCGCGTCCACGTGAGCGCGGGAGGCGTGATCGAGTCGGTGGCCCCGGCCTCGATGACGGTCTCCGGCTCCCTGGAGCAGTGGCGCGAGTGGACCGGTCTGCCCTTCGACACCGACGGCCCCGTCGAGGTCCGGGGGGCCCTGGTACCGGTCCACTGCGAGCTCGCACGCGGCTACGCGGTCTACGTCGAGCCCAACGTGTGGGTCCGCCACCGGCTGTGAACCACGGCCCGGAAGGGCATGCGCGAGGGGGGCCGCTCCCCTGTGGCGGCCCCCCTCGCGCACGTGTCGTGGACACGATTGGCGGGGTCAGTCCATGGCGACGACGTCCTTCGCCGCCGGGACCTTCGCCTCGACCGGCTTGCCGTACTGGGAGAAGGCGATCGTCCCCGGCTCGTCGCCACCCTTCGTCTCGATCTTCAGGACGTAGGGCGTGCCCTCGGTGGCCACGTAGACGGTGCTGGTCTCGCCGCCGTCGCCCGCTTCCGTGAGGGCCAGCGCCTTCTGGCCGTCGACGGTGGTCTCCGCGCCCTTCGTGATTCCGCTCGCACCCGGCTCGAACGCGGAGAGCAGGTCCTTCAGGTCACAGAGCGCCAACATGTCCTTGTTGTCGGGGTCGGAGGCGGGCGACTTCATCCAACGGCCCCGGAGCTCCTTGAGGGTGGCCTCCTGCACCTCGGGGGTCTCGTCCTTGACCTGCTCGCGCAGGAAGGCCTCGTCGAAGCGCAGGTAGACGTTCTCGTCGCCGGCGGCCTTGACCAGCTCGGCCGTGTTGTTCGTGTCCAGCGTGAGCGTGCCGGTGCACCGACCCTGGGTGTCGAGGGAGAGGTAGCCCTTGGTCGGCTCCTCGGCGGACTTCAGGTCGACGTTCACGGTGAGGGACTTCGCGCTCTTCGTCGCGGCGAAGGCCTTGTCGACGATCTGCGAACCGGACAGCTCCCCGAAGGGGCCGGTCGGCTTCGCGTCGGCAGGGGCCGGGCCGCAGGCGGCGGTGCCGAGCGCGAAGGCCGCGCACAGGACGGCCGAGGCGGCGGTCCGGCGGGAACGGGGGGCGTGCGGGGCGGCGTGCATGGTGGTGTCTCCGGGGCGATGCTTCGGGGGCGGGGGTGGAGGAGGACGGGGGGAGGGGCCCCGAAGGGCCCCGATCCTCGTGGTGCGGGTGCGTGGGACTGCCGGGCCGACCGGGGTCAGCCGATCTTCAGCTCCCACTGGGAGGCGTCGTAGTCGAGGCCGGGGCCGACCTCGACGGTCAGGTTCTTGGCGTCCTCGGGTGCGTCGAAGGCGAAGGTGGCGGTGGCCTTCTTGCCGGGCTTGAGGGTGCCCTCGAAGCCCGCGCCGACCTTCTCGTCGAAGATCTCCTCCGCCTCGACGCCGCCCTCGCCGGCCCGTCCGGTCAGCGTGACGAGGGCGGTGTCGAAGTCCTTCTTGCTGCCGTTCTCGATGACCACGGTCACCTGGTACGCCTTGTTGCCCTCGGTGTGGCCGACCGCGAACTCACCGGGGGAGTACGCCTTCAGGTCCGAGACCGTGACCTTGAGGTCGTCGTCGTAGACCGAGGTGTCGCCGTCGGCGAGGTCCTTGGCGGGCTGGTCGGTCGCCGCGGGGTCCGCCGTCGGCTCCTTCGCCGTCGGGTCCTGCGGGGCGGAATCGTTGATCGCCTTGTCGATCTCGTCGACCGCGTCGCTGACCGCCGTGAACGTGATGACCGCGCCGACGACCGAGAGGATCAGGGCGGCGAGTCCCAGGATCGCGCCGGTCAGCGTCACGCCCTTGTTGTTGGCCTCGCCGCGCTTCACCCGGCCGTTGCCGACGAGCCCCAGGACCAGGGCGGTCAGGCCGAGGATTCCGGCCAGCCAGAAGAAGAGGGGGATGAGCCCGGAGACCGTGCCGATGATGCCGAGGATCAGGGCCGCGGTGCCGAGGCCGTTGCGCATGAGCCGCGGGGCGGCGGTCGGCTGCACCTGAGGGTCGTACGACATGGGTGTGTCCTCCCGGACGATGGGGATGCCTCGTTCGATGAGGCAATCACAGCAGAGCCTGTGAACCGAGTCAACATCGTTCACTGGAAATGAATCGACTCACGCTGTGAAGTGGTGCGACGTGTGTTCATCGCTAGGATTGGTGTCACAGCCGGATGGCGAGCCAGGGGAGTTGGGTCACGTGTCGGAGAACGCAGCGGAGGCGGGTGTGGGGCGAACGGGGGAGGGCGAAGGAGGCGCGACCGGGGAAACGGGCGAAGTCACGGAACGGCACGCGGCCGAAGCGGACGCCACCGGAACCAGCGCCGCCGAGGTGACCGCCGCCGGGATCGCCCGGCTCGCCGGGGTCGGCCGGGCCGCCGTCAGCAACTGGCGCCGTCGCCATCCCGACTTCCCCAAGCCCGTCGGCGGCACGGAGAGCAGCCCGTCCTTTGCCCTCGCCGAGGTCGAACGCTGGCTCCGCGCCCAGGGCAAGCTGGCCGAGGTCCCGCTCAGGGAGCGCGTCTGGCAGCAGGTCTCGGGCCATCCGGCCGGCGCCGCCACCGCCCTCGTCCACGCGGGCTGTGCCCTCCTCCTCGTGCGGGACAGGTCCGCGGCCTGGCCCGCGCTGGCCGAGCTCCCCGATCAGCGGTTCGCGGAGGGGCTGCCCATCGCCCTGGAAGAGAAGCTCACCGAGCGCCTCGGCCCCGAGCGGGCCGTCCACACGCCCACCGCACCGGCACTCGCCGTCTCCGTCCCGCTCCTGCGCGGGGTCGCCGAGCTCGCGGCGGAAACCGGGGTCCGTGCGGCCTTCGAGTTCCTGCTCGGCCGTCACCTCGACGCCAACCCGCGCCAGTACACGCTCACCCCGCCCGGCCCCGCCGCCCTCATGGCGGCGCTCGCGACCGCCCCGAGGAACCAGGACGGCGTTCCGCTCACGGTCCTCGACCCCGCCTCCGGGACCGGCGGACTGCTGAGCGCGGTCGAGCGGCCCGGCGCCGTCTGCGGTCAGGACGCCGATCCCGACCTCGCCGCGCTCACCGCCCTCCGCCTGGCCCTCGCCACCGACGCCGACATCCGCGTCAGGTCGGGCGACAGCCTGCGCGCCGACGCCTTCCCGACGCTCGCGGCAGATGTCGTCCTCTGTCACCCACCCTTCAACGAACGGAACTGGGGACACGACGAGTTGGCTTATGACCCGCGCTGGGAGTACGGCTTCCCGGCCCGCACCGAATCCGAGCTCGCCTGGGTCCAGCACGCCCTGGCCCGCCTCCGCCCCGGCGGCACTGCCGTCCTCCTCATGCCGCCCGCGGTCGCCTCCCGCCGTTCGGGCCGTCGCATCCGCGCCGACCTGCTCCGCAGGGGAGCCCTGCGCGCGGTCGTCGCCCTCCCGGCCGGCGCCGCTCCCCCGTACGGCATTCCGCTCCACCTCTGGGTGCTCCGCAGGCCCGTTCAGGGCGAGCGCCCCGCCGCCGAACTGCTCCTCGTGGATGCCGCGTCCGAGCAGACGGGCCCGGGCCGGGAAGGCCGCGACCGGCTGGACTGGCCGGCCGTCCACTCCGCAGTGCTGGACTCCTGGACGCCCTTCGAACAGGACGGGACCGTCACCGGGACCCCGGGCGCGAGCCGGTCCGTGCCGGTCATCGAACTCCTCGACGACGACGTCGACCTCGCCCCCGCCCGCCACCTTCTGCCGCCGGCCGCTGCCGAGGGCGCGGCCCAGTTGAGCGGGGTGCGCGAGCGGCTGACCGAAACCCTGCGCCGGACCCGCGAACTGACCCCGCCTCCCCTCGCCGACCCGGCCTCCGAGGGTTCCGGGAGCGGCCGGCCCACGACCACCGTCGGTGAACTCGCACGCGCCGGTGCCCTGGTCCTGCGCGCGGGCGGCGTCGGCACCGCCCCCGCCGCCGCCCCGGTCGCGGTCCTGACCGACCACGACGTGCTCGCCGCCCAGCAGCCTTCCGGGATGCTGCCCGACGGCCCCCCCGAGGAGCCGGTCCTGCTCGCGCTCGGGGACGTCGTCGTTCCGGTCCTCGGCGGCGGTGCGGCCGTCCGGGTCGTCGACGCCTCCGCCGAGGGCGCCGCACTGGGCCGCAACCTCCAACTGCTCCGTCCCGATCCGGCGGCCCTCGACCCCTGGTTCCTGGCCGGCTTCCTCCGTGCCACGGCCAACACCCGGCAGGCCAGCAGCTACGCCTCCACCGCCACCCGGCTCGATGTGCGCCGCCTCCAGTTGCCGCGCCTGCCGCTGGTCGAGCAGCGTCGGTTCGGGGAGCGGTTCCGGGAACTCGCCGCGTTCGAGGAGTCGCTCCGGCTGGCTGCGCGCCTCGGGGACCAACTGGTGCAGGGGCTGTACGACGGCCTGGCGGACGGCACGGTGGCTCCGTGAGTTCCCGCTGCTGACCCCGTCCCCGCCCTGCTCCTGATCTGTTCGACAACGGTTCCGACCATCCCGGAGCCCTTGTCGGCGGAGGTGTATACGCTCGTCTCCGCACCCGATCCGTTCGAGCAGGAGCAGCAGGATGTACGGCCCCCCGCAGGCCCCGCAGGTTCCGCAGCCGCCGAAGAGCCCCGTCTCCGGCGGCCGTATCGCGCTCCTCGTCTTCTTCTCCGCCTTCGCCCTGCTCAGCTGCGGCTTCCTGGCCTGGGTGCCGCTGCTGCACCTCGCGAGCGTCACCCGCCGGGCGCGCGACTGGGTGCTCTTCGGCACGGTCTTCCTGCTGTCGGTGGGCCTGTTCGCGTATGCGGCGGCCACCGGGGACGAGGACCCCAGCACCGTCGAGTCCTTCATCGGCGTCGGCGTCATGGTGCTCCTGGTGGCCGGCTCCCTCACCCACTACCTGGTGGTGGAGCTCCGGCAGCTTTCCGGAGGCGGCGCGGCCACGCACCCGTACCCTTCGACGGGGTACGGGTACGGCACGGCCGCCACGGTGCCGAGCGCCGGCGGAGGCGCCCACCCGTACGCCTACGCACCGCCCGCGCCCCAGCCGCCCGCGGTGCCGGCACCCCCGCAACCCGCCGTGCCCGGACACCGGATCGACCAGGTCCGTGCCGAGCTCGACGAGCTCAGCGACCTGCTGAGGAAGGACGCCTCCGGGAATCCACGGGAAGGTGACGGCGGCAGGTGAACGGGCGGGTCATCGGGGGGCGCTACGAACTCGCCACCGTCATCGGGCAGGGCGGGATGGGGCAGGTCTGGACGGCGTACGACGGCCGCCTCGACCGCCGGGTCGCGGTGAAGCTGCTGCGGCCGGCCACCATGACCGGCCCGGCCACCGCGGCCGAGGAGCTGCGGCGCCGCTTCGTGCGGGAGTGCCGGGTGACCGCGCAGGTCGACCACCCCGGTCTGGTGACCGTGCACGACGCGGGCAGCGACGGCGACGACCTCTACCTCGTCATGCAGTACGTGCAGGGCGCCGACCTCGCCGACCACCTGGCCGAGCACGACCCGTACCCCTGGGAGTGGGCGGTCTGCGTCGCCGCGCAGCTCTGCGCGGTGCTGGCCGCCGTGCACGCGGTGCCGATCGTGCACCGCGACCTCAAACCGCGGAACGTGATGGTGCGCCCGGACGGCACGGTGACCGTCCTCGACCTGGGCGTGGCCTCCGTCCTGGACACGGACACCACCCGGCTCACCCAGACCGGCTCGCCCATCGGCAGCCCGGCGTACATGGCACCGGAGCAGGCCATGGGCGGTGCCGTGGGCCCCGCCGCCGACCTGTACGCGCTCGGCATCCTCCTCCACGAACTCCTCAGCGGGAACGTTCCCTTCCAGGGCTCGACCGCCCTCGGCGTGCTGCACCGGCACCTGCACGAGCCGCCCGTGCCGGTCCGACAGCTGCGGCCCGAGGTCCCGGAAGCGCTCGAAGCGCTGGTGCTGAGGCTGCTCGCCAAGGACCCGCAGGAGCGGGCGTCCGGCGCGCACGAGGTGTACGAGCACCTGCTGCCGCTGCTTCCCGCGCGCGGTGTCCCGGCCGGCCCGATGGACCCGACGCGCCCGTTCCTGCGACCGCACGCACCCTGGCCGGAACGGGCGGCGGCCCGGGCCGCCGCGGTCCCGTCGGTGCCGGCACCGCCCCTTCCGGTGCCCGCCCCGCCGTCGGCACCCGCGCCGGTGCCGCCCCCGCCGAACGATCCCCGGACCGACCCGCGGGTGTTCGCGCGCGGGGAACCGCCGGCGCGCACCGACGTCGCCGCGGCCGTCGACGAGGTGAAGCGGCTGCTCGCGGAGGGGTCGCTCACCCAGGCCGTGGACATGCTCGGCGGCCTCCTGCCCGCTGCCGCGGCCGAGCACGGCGAGCGCTCGCCGGTCGTCCGCATCCTGCGCAAGCAGTACGCGTCCACGCTGATGGACGACGGCCAGTACCGGCGCGCACTGCCTGAGTTGCGTCGGCTCGCGGAGGACCGCGCCGCGGAGGCGGGTCCGGGGGACCTGCAGCTCCTGCAGTTCCGCCATGACGCGGCCCTGTGCCTGGAGCAGTTGGGGGAGACGGCCGCGGCGCTCGCGGAGTTCCGTGCGGTCCTCCCGCACTACGAGCGGGAGCCGGCCCGGGCCTTCGACGTCCGGCAGCGGATCGGGCTGCTGCTCCTGGCCGCGGGCGAGTACGCGGCGGGGCAGGACGAGCTCCAGCGGCTGCTGTTCGACGCGGAGCGCGCCTACGGCCCGTACCACCACCTCCCGGTGGACCTGCGACGGGCACTGGACCACCAGCGGCAGCTGGGGCAGCGGTCCTGAGGGTCCGGGGCGGGGCCGCCTTCCGGGGAGCGCCGGTACTCCCGCCCGCGGTCGGTCCCGGTCCTTTCGCGGCCGGTCCCGGCCCCGGGAGGGCCCCGTACCGCGGCCTCTGACGAGGCGACAGGATCACGACTCGACAACTGATGGGGAAACGATTCCCCATGATCCTTTTTGTCGTTTTTGTTAGATGTAACGTTCGCGTCTGATCGTTTCCATCTCCTCGAGGAAGTCCACATGACGACGCCCCCCGCTCCCTCCACCCCCGAGCAGCAGCCCGCTGCTCCCGCCAAGAAGGGTGGCGCCCTCCTGAAGAAGGTCGGCGGCGTCGTCGTGGCGATCGTCGTCGCCGTTGCCGTCAAGCTCGGCATCCCCTACTTCACGGGCGACGCGCCGGTGCACGCCAAGGCCGGCGAGTGCGTCGTGGTGACCGGTCCCGAGAACGACCCGAAGGTCGACGCAGCGGACTGCTCCTCCGGCAAGGCCGACCTCTACAAGGTCATCAAGGTCATCGACAACACCTTCGACCTCGACAAGTGCGGCGAGGTCGGCCAGGTCGCCCTGGCGCAGCAGTGGGACGCCGACAAGTTCGTCCTCTGCATGGACGAGGTCCCCGCGAAGTAGTCGCACGCCTCCCGCGACAGCGACGAAAGGGCCGGAACCCCTGGGGTTCCGGCCCTTTCCTCTGTTCCAACGTATAGCGCACGGGGGGCCTTGCGGCAAGGCCCCCGTCGTGGCGCAGAATCGCTCCTCGACGACATCCAGAAGCTGTGAAAACGGGGTAATCACGACGTGTCATCTCTGATCGCCGAGGTGTTCGATCTCGCCGGCACCCTTGCGCCCAAGGCGGACCCGGCGCTCATCGCCGCCGATGAGCGGCACTTCGCCGCCATCGCCGCCTGCCTCGACGAGTCGATCGCCGAACTGTCGGCGCGACTGGACGCCGAACGGAAGGCGCCCGGGGGCATCGGCCGGGAGGCGATGGACCGGGACGCGGAGATCCACCGCCTCAGCGGCCGGCTGCGTACGCTGCGCCGCTTCGGGCTCGACCTCTGCCTGGGGCGGGTCGTCGGCGAAGACGGGGCCGAACCCGTCTACATCGGGCGGCTCGGACTCACCGACGGCACCGGTCGCCGACTCCTCATCGACTGGCGCTCCCCGGCGGCGGAGCCGTTCTTCGCCGCGACGCACGCCCGTCCGATGGGGCTGGCGAGCCGCCGGCGCTACCGCTGGACCGGCGGCCGGGTCACCGACTACTGGGACGAGGTCTTCACCGCCGAGGGCCTCGAAGGACACGCCGCGCTCGACGACCAGTCCGCCTTCATCGCCGGACTGGGCGGCAGCCGCTCGCCCCGGATGCGTGACGTGCTCGCCACCATCCAGTCCGACCAGGACGCCATCATCCGCGCGGGCTCGCGCGGAGCCCTCGTCGTCGACGGCGGCCCCGGCACGGGAAAGACGGTCGTCGCCCTGCACCGCACCGCCCACCTCCTCTACTCCGACCCGCGCCTCGGGCACCGCCGCGGCGGCGTCCTCTTCGTCGGCCCGCACCAGCCCTACCTGGCGTACGTCGCCGACGTGCTGCCCAGCCTCGGCGAGGAGGGCGTCCGCACCTGCACCGTGCGGGACCTGGTCGCCGAGGGCGCGCGGGCGGCGACCGAGACCGACCCCGAGGCGGCCCGACTCAAGTCCTCCGCGGACATGGTGAGGGCGATCGAGAAGGCCGTCCGCTTCTACGAGGAACCGCCCACCGAAGCGATGACCGTCTCCACCCACGGGACGGACATCCGGCTGAGCGCAGCCGACTGGGCGGAAGCCTTCGACGCGGCGGAACCGGGGACCCCGCACAACGAGGCCCGCGACCAGGTCTGGGAGCACCTGGTCTCGATCCTCTTCGACAAGTACGACGGCGAGGAGGTTCCGGAGGAGCGGTTCCGGAAGGCGCTGCGCCGGGACCGGGAGCTGGTCGGGGCGCTGCACCGCGCCTGGCCGATGCTGGAGGCCGCCGACCTCGTCGGCGACCTCTGGACGGTCCCCGCGTACCTGCGGCTGTGCGCGCCCTGGCTGACCCCCGACGAGGCGAAGCGCTTGCGGCGCACGGATCCCGGGGCGTGGACGGTCTCGGACCTACCGCTCCTGGACGCGGCCCGACAGCGGCTCGGTGACCCGGAAACGGCCCGGATCCGGCTGCGCCGCAAGGCGTCCGCCGCCGCCGAACGCGAGCGGATGGCAGGGGTCATCGACAGCATCGTCGCGGCCGATGCGGACGGCGAGGGCGCGGTCACCATGCTGCGCGGCAAGGACCTCCAGAACCGCCTGGTCGACGAGGGCGCCCTGCCGGCCGTCGAGCGGGAGCCCCTGGACGGCCCCTTCGCACACGTCGTGGTGGACGAGGCGCAGGAACTCACCGATGCGGAGTGGCAGATGCTGCTGCTGCGCTGTCCGTCGAAGAGCTTCACCATCGTCGGCGACCGGGCCCAGGCCCGGCACGGTTTCACCGAGTCGTGGGACGAGCGCCTGGAACGGGTCGGTTTCGATCGGATCGACATGACCTCGCTGAGCATCAACTACCGCACGCCGGAAGAGGTCATGGCGGAGGCCGAGCCGGTCATCCGCGCCGCGCTCCCGGACGCCAACGTGCCGACCTCCATCCGCACCAACGGCATCCCCGTCGTCCACGGCGAGGTCACCGGGCTCGATGCGGTGCTCGACGCCTGGCTCGCCGAGAACGCCGAAGGCGTCGCCTGCGTCATCGGCGCCCCCGCGTTCCGCGAACGCCCCCGCGTTCGCTCGCTCACCCCCTCGCTCGCCAAGGGCCTGGAGTTCGACCTGGTCGTCCTCGTCGACCCGGAATCCTTCGGCGAGGGCATCGAGGGTGCGGTCGACCGCTATGTGGCGATGACCCGGGCGACCCAGCGCCTGGTGGTCCTCAGGAGCACGTGACCGGCCCGGGTCCTCCCCGGGCCCGGCCGTCGAGCCGCTGCCCGGCGCACCTCCCCGGGGGCGGGGAGGTCCGGTCGTCCGGAAGTGCGGAAGGGTGGGGGAGCACGGCCCGACCGGCTCCGGTCAGGCGACCGGGGGCCGGTTCTGGGTGCGGAGCAGGCGGAATGCCGCCACGGCCGGCAGGGTGATGCCGGTGAGGACGAGGGCGAACAGCGTGGTCGGGTCCAGGCGGTAGGTGAGGAGCAGCCCGCCGAGGGCGATCACGAGCGGTGTCGCGAGGGTGAGGGCGGTCGCGAGGGTCTTGGTGCCCCGGTCCCAGGCGTCGGACGTCCACAGCAGGACGAGGCCCGCGATGAGGACGGCCACGGCGGGGAGCGAGTCGGCGAGGCCGACGAGTCCGGTGGCGCCGATCAGGACGGCGGTGATGACGCTCCGGGTCTGCTGCTCCGGCTTCGGGGCGGCCGGTGTGGCCGTGGCGGTCGGGGGCTCGGGCTCCTCCGCGCGGGCCGCGGCGACGATGGCGGAGGGGCTGCCGAGTCGTTCGAGGGCGGCTCGGACCGCTTCCGGCTCCTGCCCGTCCCCGATGGCGACCGCGAGGTGTTCGCGCAGGTCGGCGAGGAGCTCCTCGCGGCGGCCGGCGGGCAGGAAGGACGCTTCCCGTTCGATCGTGGCGAGGTAGTCGGTCACGAGGGGGTGCTCGGTGCCGGTCATGCGGAGCCTCCGTGGGGTGCGGTCAGGAAGTGGTCGACGCCGTCGCGGAAGCGCGGCCAGCTCTCGGCGAACGCGGTGAGCGCGGTCCTGCCGGGCGCGGTGAGGGTGTAGTAGCGGCGGGCGGGGCCGGTTGCCGACTCGCGGAGCTCGGTGTCGACGAGGCCGTCCCGGCGCAGTCGGGACAGCAGGGGGTAGATCGTTCCCTGGCTGGTGGTCATGACGCTGACGGCGGCCAGTTCGTCGAGGATCTCGACGCCGTAGCGCGGGCCGTCGCGGAGCAGGGCGAGGACGCAGTACTCCAGGACGCCCTTGCGCAGCTGACTGGCGACCTTTCCGGTCACTTCTGATCTTGCTTCGCCAGGAACCATGTAATGCAAGATACCCCCGACGGAGGTGTCGATCAACGGAGGCGCGGGCGATGGTCCGGTGGGGGCCGGGTGGGTGTCCGAAGGCGCGGGGAGGGCGCCCGTCGTGGACGGGCGCCCTCCCGGTCGGGCGCGTCACCCCTCCGCGGCGTCCCCGGCCTCCCAGGGAGAGGAAGGGCTGGGGAAGGGCGTGGCGCCGTCGTCCTGCCCCAGGACCGCCCCGCCCTCCTCTTCCACGAGGACCAGCGGCGACACCTCCCGGCGGCCCTCCGCGAGGGGGCGCTCGCCATCCCGTCCACCGGGGCGGCCGTCACCGGGGCGATCGCCGGGTCCTGACGGTCCGACACTCGGTGGAGGGGCCGGTTCCGGGGGCGAGACGGGCCCGGAACAAGCCGACACCAGGGTGACGGGTGAGTCGTTGGGGGAAACAGTCGCTCCGAAGTGGTGGCTCCGGCCCCGGCGACTCCCTACCATCGATCACCGCAAGGTCGTTCAACTGACGCACGACCAGCCCGGGAGGCTCCTTTGCACCGCCGCACTGCGCTCACCGTCTCCGCCGCGCTCCTCGCCGCGGCCCCGCTGCTCACCGCCTGCGGCAGCGATGCCCACCCAGGAGCGGCGGCCGTCGTCGGTGGCGAACGGATCGACGTCTCCAGCCTCCAGGCGCAGGTGAGGGACGTACGGGCCGCCCAGGCGGCCTCTCCGCAGTCCGTCCAGCTGGTCGCCGCCACCGGCGACCTCAGCCGCCGCAAGCTCAACGTCATGATCTTCGACCGGGTCGTCGACAAGGTCGCCGCGGACAACGGCGTCACCGCCACCCGCGCCGAGCTCCAGGAGACCCGGACCGCCTTCGTCCGGCAGAGCGGCGGCGAGGACCGGCTCGCGGCCGTCCTCCTCCAGGAGCAGGGCGTGGCGCCCGATCAGATCGACGACTTCGTCCGCCGCAACGTCCTCATGAACAAGATCGCCGAGAAGCTCGGCATCACCGAGAGCGCCGAGGGCCAGAAGAAGCTGACGGACGTCTTCTCCGCCGCGTCCAAGGAGCTCGCCATCGACGTCAACCCGCGCTACGGCACCTGGGACGACGCGCAGATCCGACTCTCCGCCACCACCGCTCCCTGGCTCCGTCAGATCAGCCAGGACCCCGCCGCCGTCCCGGCCGGAACCTGAGCCCCTGCGGCGGGGTAGGTTCGAGGGGTGACTTCTGAGAGCCCCGGCCGCATCGTCCTGCTCACCGCCAGCCACCGCGTGGCCCCCGGACTGCTGTCCTGGCCCGCCTGGCAGGCGCTGCACGGAGCCGACCGGGTGCTCTGCCCCGACGAGCACCACCCCCAGCTCCCCTATCTGAGGGAGGCCGGGATCGTCGTCGAGCACCTCCGGCCGACGGCCGAGGAGCTCGTCGCGGCCTGTGCCGGGGACGCCTCCGGGGAGGTGGATTCCGAAGGCGGTCGCACGATCGTGCTGCTGCCCTCCGGGGAGGGGGACCGGGCGCTGACCGACGGCCTCGCCCGACTCGCCGGCTCCGGACGGGTCTCCATGCCCGACCTGGAGCTGTTGCCCGGCTCCTACGACCTGCCCGGCGCCCGCCTCCTCGACCTCGTGCAGATCATGGACCGCATCCGCCGCGAGTGCCCCTGGACCTCGCGCCAGACGCACCGGGGTCTCGCCAAGTACGCCATCGAGGAGGCGTACGAACTCGTCGAGGCGATCGAGGACGGCGATCGGCGGGAACTGCGCGAGGAGCTCGGGGACGTCCTCCTCCAGGTCGTCTTCCACGCCCGGATCGCGGAGGAGGACGCGGAGGAACCGTTCTCCGTGGACGATGTCGCGGGGACGCTCGTCGAGAAGCTGATCCACCGGCATCCGCACGTCTTCGGGGACGAAACCGCCGAGACCCCCGAGGACGTCCACGCGCACTGGCTGCGCACCAAGGCGATCGAGAAGCAGCGGGAGTCCGTCACCGACGGGGTGCCCCTCGGGCAGCCCGGGCTCGCGCTCGCCACCAAGCTCGCCGGCCGGGTGCGGTCCGCGGGCCTCGACGTGAAGCTTCCGACGGGCGAGGGTATCGGGTACGAACTGCTCGCCCTGGCCGCCCGTGCCGAGGCGTCCGGGGTGGATCCGGAGGCGGCCCTGCGCGCGGCGGCCCGTGCCTACCGCGACGCGATCCGTGCGGTGGAGGGCGTGTGAGCGGGGTGTGGGCGGAGGGGCTGCGCGTGGGGGCCGTGTGCGTGGGAGGCGTGTGAGCGGGGTGTGGGCAGGGGGCGCGTGACCGGAGCGCCGGGTGTGCGGCTCCGCCGTCACCGCTCGCGCGGGGCCCTCGCCGCCGGGTCGTGCCAGACGGGGACCGGCGGGCCCAGGAGGCGCTCGGCGGCGGTGCTCGGCCGGGTGGCGAAGCGGCCCACGGACGGCAGGGTGTCGTGGTGGATGCGTGCCGGGTCGGTGCCCAACTCTTCCAACACCTCGGCGACCTCCGTGACGAAGGCCGGTGGTCCCGCGAGGTACACGTCGTGGGCGGACCAGTGGACGCACGCCCGCAGCGCCTGGAGCAGCCGCTCGGTCGCCTGGTCCCGGCGCCGGTTCGGCGCGGCCGTGATGTAGGTGACGCTGAGGCCGGGCAGGCGCTCCTTCAGGAGCTCGGCCTCGGCGCGCCCGTACAGGTACTCCTTGGAGCGCGCCACCATGAACAACCGGCCCTCCAGGTCCGGCTCGGTCCCGGCTGCCTCCGCCAGGAGCGCGCGCACGGGGGCCCACCCCGTGCCCCCGCAGACGTAGGTGCGCAGCCCGCCCGGCGCGGTCCGCGCGGTGAGTCCGCCGCCGGGAGCGCTGAGCCGCAGCACCTCGCCCGGATCGGTCTGCGCGACGAGCGCCGTGCTCATCGCGCCGCCCGCGATCCGGCTCACGTGCAGCTCGACGGTGCCGTCCGGTCGGGGCGCGTCCGCGAGGGAGTAGGTGCGCCAGACGCGCGGGACCCGCAGCGAACTGACGCTGACGTACTGGCCGGCGCGGAACGGCAGTGGCTGCCGTGGCCGCAGCGTCAGGACGGCCAGGTCCTCGCCGTACTTCTGGTGCCGGACGACGTCCGCGTCCCACCAGCTGGGTTCACCGGCCCGGGCCGCCTCGGAGGCTCCGGCCAGCATCAGATCGGTGATGTGTCCGTAGGCCTCGCCCCATGCCTTCTCCGCCTCGGCCGTCCAGCCGGCACCGGCGGCGTGGGCGAAGGCGGCGAGCAGGCTCTGCCCGACGGCCGCGTAGAGCGCGGGGGAGGCGAGGAACTTGCGGTGATCGCGGCCCAACTGCCCCAGGTAGTCGGCGAGCCCGGGGTCCTCCAGTCGGGTCACGACATGGGTGAGTGCGGCGAAGAGCCGGTCCCGCTGGGGGGCCATGTCCGTGGGGAAGAGCGCGCGCACGCCGGGGTTGTGCCAGAAGAGGTGCGAGTAGAAGAACGTGACCGCATGGTCGGCGCGTCTCTCGACGATCGCGAACGTGCTTCTGAGCAGCTGAGGGTCCACCGGCACGAATCTAGGGCACGGCCTCCACCGCTTGATCACACCTTCTCCACGAACGTGCCTCCCCGGGGGCGCCCTGTACGGTCGTGGCGTGAGCACCGCCCCCACCCCCGAGCCCGCTCCCACCCTTTTCACCTGGGAGTTCGCGAGCGATCCGTACCCCGCCTACGCCTGGCTTCGGAAGCACGCGCCGGTCCACCGAACGACGCTGCCCAGCGGGGTCGAGGCATGGCTCGTCACCCGGTACGCGGACGCCCGGCAGGCCCTGGCCGACCAGCGGCTCTCCAAGAACCCCGCGCACCACGACGAATCCCCGCACGCAAAGGGCAAGACGGGCATCCCGGGCGAGCGCAAGGCCGAGCTGATGACGCATCTGCTCAACATCGACCCGCCGGACCACACCCGGCTGCGGCGGCTCGTCTCGAAGGCCTTCACCCCGCGCCGGGTCGCCGAGTTCGCCCCGCGGGTGCAGGAGCTCACCGACCGGCTCATGGACCGGTTCGTGGAGAAGGGGTCGGCCGACCTCATCCACGAGTTCGCCTTCCCGCTCCCCATCTATGCGATCTGCGACCTCCTCGGGGTGCCGCGGGAGGACCAGGACGACTTCCGGGACTGGGCCGGGATGATGATCCGGCACGGCGGGGGACCGCGCGGCGGGGTCGCCCGGTCGGTGAAGAAGATGCGCGGCTATCTCGCCGAGCTGATCCACCGCAAGCGGGAGGAGCCCGGGGACGACCTCATCTCGGGCCTCATCAGGGCTTCCGACCACGGGGAGCACCTTACCGAGAACGAGGCCGCCGCCATGGCCTTCATCCTCCTCTTCGCCGGCTTCGAGACGACCGTCAACCTCATCGGCAACGGCGTGTACCAACTGCTGTGCCACCCCGAGCAGCGCGAGCGGCTCCAGGTCTCGCTGGCCGCGGGGGAGACCGGGCTCCTGGAGACGGGCGTCGAGGAGCTGCTGCGGTACGACGGGCCGGTGGAGATGGCGACCTGGCGCTATGCGACGCGGGCGTTGACCATCGGCGGGCAGGAGATCCCGGCGGGCGACCCGGTGCTGGTGGTGCTGGCCGCCGCCGACCGGGACCCGGAGCGGTTCGACGGACCGGATGTGCTCGACCTCGCCCGCCGCGACAACCAGCACCTCGGGTACGGGCACGGCATCCACTACTGCCTGGGCGCGCCGCTCGCCCGCCTGGAAGGGCAGGCCGCGCTCTCGACGCTGCTGACTCGCCTGCCGGACCTGAGACTTGCCGCCGATCCGACCGAACTGCGGTGGCGCGGCGGGCTCATCATGCGCGGTTTGCGCACGCTTCCGGTGGAGTTCTCCCCTTCCGCACCCCTTCTGGGAACTGACGCAACATCAGAAATGTGATCTTCGCGTGATCGCGCGTCCATCGACTTGTGACGGACGTTCGAATGCCGCTACGTTCACCGGAATCTCAGCCGTCACGCGAAAGGCGTTCCTATGCGCTCCGGGAACGGACGACACCGTCGCCCCCGTCAGGCCCCCGCCATCGTCGTCGCCGCCGGTGTGACCGGTTCCGCGATGGCGCTGCCGCTGCTCGCCACCGGGTCTGCCTCCGCCGCCGACGCCGCCACGTGGGACCGGGTCGCCGAATGCGAGTCCGGCGGGCAGTGGAGCGCCAACTTCGGCAACGGGATGTACGGCGGACTCCAGTTCACCCAGGACAGCTGGGAGCGGAACGGCGGTCTGGCGTACGCGCCCAGCCCCGACCTGGCCAGTCGCGCGCAGCAGATCGCGGTGGCCGAGAAGGCGCTCGCCGGGGGGAGCGACGACTGGGCCACCTGTGCGCCGATCGCCGGTCTGAAGAACGACGGCAAGGCCACCGGAGTGAACCCCGGGCCCGCCGTCACCCCGGCGGCACCCACGGGCCCGCCCCCGGAGTCCAATCGCACCGGCGGCGAGCCGGTGTCCTCCGCGGGCGGTCAAGGGGCGGCTCGGCAGTCCACCGCGCCCGCGACCCCGACCCCGACCGCGCCGAGCGCCCCGGCGACCTCCATCGCCCCGACCCACCCGACCACTCCGGCATACCCGACGATTCCGGCAAGTCCTGACGCATCGGTCAGTCCGGGCGGGTCGACCGCGCCCGGCGACCCGACGGCACCGACCGCCCCCGATTCGTCCGTTACGCCCGATGTGCCGGTTTCGCCGGGGATTCCAGAAGGCGAGCTGCCGTCGGCCACGCCGGGCACCGGCAAGCACCGGGGTGAGGCGGCACCGGAGGAAAGTGGCGCACCGGGCAATTCGGCCGATGCGGGTCGACATGCTTCGAATGCGGGCGAGGGTGACGCCCAGTCCGCGACTGACGGGGCGAAAGGTTCCGTCGAAAAGGACAGTAGGGGCACTTCGGGCGAATACACCGTGCGGCCGGGTGACAGTCTGTCCGACATCGCACAGGAGAACGAACTCCCCGGTGGCTGGACCGCGCTCTATGACGCCAACCGGCAGACCGTGGGGACCGATCCGGATCTGATCCTGCCTGGTCAGAGTCTTGATCTGACGGCGGGTTCGGTCGCGACGGAGGGGTGATTGATCGCCTTATGTCCGATTCTGTGTAAGTGAGACATGGGTCTCTTCGCCCCAACTGGCGTGTCACGTCCGGAAACTTCGCTTCCGCCCGCTCTCACCTGCGCAAACATCACCCACCGGAAGGCAAGGAGGGGCGATATGTCCGCCATAGGCCTCTTTGAACTTCCGGTGGGTCTGTGTCTACGGTCGTCACCGCTCGCCACCGCGGGCCCCGTCGACCGAAACGCCGAATCCTGCCGTCGGTCGATGGGAACAGTCGTCGCGCAAGCGCCGAAGGCAGGAGCGGGGGACCCAAGGTAAGTGCCGGGCCCGGCGGTCGAGACGGACCGCCGGAGACCGGCTTGGGGTGAAGTCGCGTGCCAGACGCGCGGCCGGGCAACTCTTCGGCCCGAACCCGACAGCTCACCTCGCAGGCGTCGGTGAGGAGAATTCCCATGCTGTTTTCCGCCAAGGGCAAACACCGCCGTCCCTCCAAGGCCGCCCAGGTCGTCGCGCTCGCCGGTGTCACCGGTGCCGCCGTCGCCGCGCCGCTGCTGACCGCGGGCACCGCCTCGGCCGCCACCGCCGCCGAGTGGGACGTCGTCGCCGCCTGCGAGTCCGGCGGCAACTGGGCCATCAACACGGGCAACGGCTACTACGGCGGCCTGCAGTTCTCGGCCTCCACCTGGGCCGCGTACGGCGGCACCGCCTATGCCCCGACCGCCAACCTGGCCTCGAAGTCCCAGCAGATCGCCATCGCCGAGAAGGTCCTCGCGGGCCAGGGCAAGGGTGCCTGGCCGAGCTGCGGCGTCGGCCTCTCCAACGCCTCCTACTCCGGCGGCACCACCGAGAGCGCCCCCCAGCAGGCCGCTCCGAAGCCGCGCGAGACCGAGCAGCCGACCACCCGCAGCCAGCAGCGCCAGGCCCCCGAGAAGGCCGCGCCGCAGGCCGCGAAGAAGACCGTCACCACCCCCACCGGCAAGAAGGTGAAGAAGGGCGACGGCGAGTACGAGGTCGTCTCCGGCGACACCCTCAGCAAGATCGCCCAGGCGCACGGCGTCAAGGGCGGCTGGGCCAAGCTCTTCGAGCTGAACAAGGACGTCGTCGAGAACGCCGACCTCATCTACCCGGGCCAGCAGCTCCACCTGAAGTGAGCCCGGCGGCCCGCACGAGTCCGGCGGCTCGTGCGGTGCCGACGACCCTCCCGCGGTGACCACCCCGGTCCGGCGCGCCCCTCCCCCGTGCGCGCCGGACCGGGGTTCCCCCGTTCCGGAGCCCGGGCGGGGAAGGGGACCTGACGACCGCGATGGTTACCGTCCAGTAGATCTGGGGTCTTTCGTCCCGATGTGCATGCCCTTGGGTCCTTTTTCGTCCCAGGGGGCGGGCGCGCGGCGGGCCGGAGCCCCCGAGCCGGTTAGGCTCTTGCCGCAAGGCCAAGCGACCCTGCACCGACCTTGCGTCACATCCAGCGTCACATCCCAGAAGGAGATGCTCGTGCCGTCCATCGACGTCGTCGTAGCCCGGGAAATCCTGGACTCCCGAGGCAACCCCACGGTCGAGGTCGAGGTCGGCCTCGACGACGGCAGCACCGGCCGTGCTGCCGTTCCGTCCGGCGCCTCCACCGGTGCGTTCGAGGCCCTTGAGCTTCGCGACGGTGACCCCAACCGCTACCAGGGCAAGGGCGTCGAGAAGGCCGTCCTCGCCGTCATCGAGCAGATCGGCCCGGAGCTCGTCGGCTACGACGCCACCGAGCAGCGGCTGATCGACCAGGCCATGTTCGACCTGGACGCCACCCCGGACAAGTCCTCGCTCGGCGCCAACGCCATCCTCGGCGTCTCCCTCGCCGTCGCGCACGCCGCCTCCGAGGCCAGCGACCTCCCCCTCTTCCGCTACCTGGGCGGCCCGAACGCGCACCTGCTGCCCGTTCCGATGATGAACATCCTCAACGGTGGGTCGCACGCCGACTCCAACGTGGACATCCAGGAGTTCATGATCGCCCCGATCGGCGCGGAGTCCTTCTCCGAGGCCCTCCGCTGGGGCACCGAGGTCTACCACACCCTCAAGTCCGTCCTGAAGACCAAGGGCCTCTCCACCGGCCTGGGCGACGAGGGCGGCTTCGCCCCGAACCTGGACTCCAACCGTGCCGCCCTCGACCTCATCGTCGAGGCCGTCAAGCAGGCCGGCTACGTCCCCGGCAAGGACATCGCGCTCGCCCTCGACTGCGCCGCCTCCGAGTTCTACAAGGACGGCAAGTACGAGTTCGAGGGCAAGTCCCGCTCGGCCGCCGAGATGACCGAGTACTACGAGGAGCTCGTCGCCGCGTACCCGCTGGTCTCCATCGAGGACCCGCTGTTCGAGGACGACTGGGCCGGCTGGAAGGTCATCACCGACAAGCTCGGCTCCAAGGTCCAGCTCGTCGGCGACGACCTGTTCGTCACCAACCCGGAGCGCCTGGCCCGCGGCATCGAGGAGGGCTCCGCGAACGCCCTGCTCGTCAAGGTCAACCAGATCGGCTCGCTGACCGAGACCCTGGACGCCGTCGAGCTGGCCCAGCGCAACGGCTTCAAGTGCATGATGTCCCACCGCTCCGGCGAGACCGAGGACGTCACCATCGCCGACCTCGCCGTCGCCACCAACTGCGGCCAGATCAAGACCGGCGCGCCGGCCCGCTCCGAGCGCGTCGCCAAGTACAACCAGCTGCTGCGCATCGAGGAGATCCTCGACGACGCCGCGGTCTACGCCGGTCGCAGCGCCTTCCCGCGCTTCAAGGGCTGAGCTTCGCCCCAGGGCGGAGCCGCTTCGCAGACCAGCTTCCGTACGTCCCCGTACTCGGTCCCGTACCGTGTGCGGGGACGTACGCGTGAACAGGGGAGGCGACACGACATGGCCGCGAAGGACCGGGACCGGTTCTCCACCGCGACCCGGATCAGACTGCTCGGCGAGCAGACCGCCGCCCGTGTCTACCGCTCACAGACCCGCCGCCAAGACCGACGCTCCCGGCTCACCGGCCGTGCGGCCTTCCTCGCCCTCGTGGTCTGTTCCCTCGTCGTGGCGCTGGCCTATCCGATGCGGAGCTACGTCTCCCAGCAGGGGGAGATCGCCGAGCAGGAGCGCCGCGTCGCCGAGGCCGCCCGGCGGGTCGAGGAGCTGAAGGACGAGAAGGCCCGCCTCCAGGACCCGGCCTACATCCGCCGCCTCGCCCGCGAACACCTGCACTACGTGCTCCCCGGCGAGACCGGCTTCACCGTGAACGACCCCGATGCGGAGCAGCGGCCCCGCACCGACCAGGGCGCGGACGACCGCCCCTGGTACGACAACCTCTGGGACGGCGTCGACCACGCCGACCGCCCCTGACCAGGCCTCTTGGTCGCCCGACACACGAGCAAGGCAGACATGGAAACGCCCCCTCCGCAGACCGAACGCACCGAGCCCACCGAGACGGACATCGCCGCCTTCGAGCTCCAGCTCGGCCGCCCGCCCCGCGGCCTGCGCGCCATCGCGCACCGCTGTCCGTGCGGCAACCCGGACGTCGTCGAGACCGCACCCCGGCTCCCCGACGGCACGCCCTTCCCGACCACGTACTACCTGACCTGCCCCCGGGCGGCCTCGGCCATCGGCACCCTGGAGGCCAACGGGGTCATGAAGGAGATGCAGGCCCGGCTCGCCACCGACCCGGAGCTCGCCGCCGCCTACCGGGCCGCGCACGAGGACTACATCGCGCGCCGTGACGCCATCGAGGTCCTGGAGGGCTTCCCGAGCGCCGGCGGCATGCCGGACCGGGTCAAGTGCCTGCACGTCCTCGTCGGCCACGCGCTCGCCGCCGGCCCGGGCGTGAACCCGTTCGGCGACGAGGCGCTCGCGATGCTTCCCGAGTGGTGGGCGAAGGGCCCCTGCGTGAACCCGTGCACCGACGAAGGGAAGTCCTCGGAATGACCCGGGTCGCCGGAATCGACTGCGGCACCAACTCGATCCGCCTGCTCGTCGCCGACGTCCATCCGGACACCGGCGACCTGATCGAGCTGGACCGGCGGATGACGATCGTCCGGCTCGGCCAGGGCGTCGACAAGACCGGCCGACTCGCTCCCGAGGCACTGGACCGGACCTTCGCCGCCTGCCGTGCGTACGCCGCGGTCATCAAGGAGCTGGGTGCCGAGCGGATCCGCTTCGTCGCCACCTCCGCCTCCCGCGACGCCGAGAACCGCGAGGACTTCGTGAACGGGGTCGTGGAGATCCTGGGCGTGGAGCCCGAGGTCATCACCGGCGACCAGGAGGCCGCTTTCTCCTTCACCGGTGCCACCGGCGAACTGCACGGCGACGACCGGCGCCTGGTCGTGGACATCGGCGGCGGCTCCACCGAGTTCGTGGTCGGCAACGCCCACGTCGAGGCCGCCCGCTCGGTCGACATCGGCTGTGTCCGGCTCACCGAGCGGCACGTCCGGCACGACCCGCCGACGGCCGAGGAGGTCGCCGCGATCCGCGCCGACGTCCGCGCCGCCCTCGACCTCGCGGCCGAGACCGTGCCGATCGACACCGCACGGATCCTGGTCGGCCTGGCGGGTTCGGTCACCACGGTCGCCGCCATCGCCCTGGGGCTCCAGGAGTACGACTCCGAGAAGATCCACCACGCCCGGATCTCCGCCGCGCAGGTCGCCGAGGTCACCGAGCGGCTCCTTGCCTCCACCCACGAGGAGCGGGCCGCGATCCCCGTCATCCATCCCGGCCGGGTCGACGTGATCATCGCCGGGGCGCTCGTCCTGCGGGAGGTCGTGGAGCGGGTCGGAGCCGCCGAGGTCGTGGTCAGCGAGCACGACATCCTCGATGGGATCGCGCTATCCGTCGCATAGCGCGCGGCTATCGGGCCCTGTGGAGGGGGGTTTCCGGGGGCCTCGGGGGCCCGTCGGGACCCCCCGGCCGAAAAGGTTCGTGAAGTTCTTCACAAGGAAAAGGGTCCTGGCGGCGCCCAAGGAGGGTCTTTGGGCCCTTCAGGGGGTGGCCCGGGGCCCTTTCGTAGGCGTGGGGGCCGATTGGCTCGATGTTTCCATCGTGTGAACGGACCCCGCGGTTCAGGGTTAACGGAGGCTCTCCGGACCAGTTCACGGGGGGTGAACAACGTTCGCCAGTGCACCCCGGTTCCTTTGCAGCACCATGATGTGGATCACGTGGGCGGCGGAGTGTAGCAGAGGTCCCCCCGGTCCTTGTGAAGGGGCGCACGAGCACCCCCCTGAGGAGGGGTGGATACTCGATCCCATGAGCACCACGGAGCGTCCCAGGATCCTCGTAGTAGGCGGCGGGTACGTAGGCCTGTACGCAGCTCGGCGCATCCTCAAGAAGATGCGCTACGCGGAAGCGACCGTCACGGTCGTCGACCCGCGGTCGTACATGACCTACCAGCCCTTCCTCCCCGAAGCCGCCGCCGGCAGCATCTCGCCGCGTCACGTCGTCGTCCCGCTGCGACGCGTCGTCCGCGGAGCCGAGGTGCTCACCGGCCGGGTCACCACCATCGACCAGGACCGCAAGGTCGCCACGATCTCGCCGCTCGTCGGCGAGGCGTACGAGCTGCCCTTCGACTACCTGGTCATCGCGATGGGCGCGGTCTCCCGCACCTTCCCGATCCCCGGCCTCGCCGAGCAGGGCATCGGCATGAAGGGCATCGAGGAGGCCATCGGCCTGCGCAACCACGTCCTTGAGCAGCTCGACAAGGCCGACTCGACCACCGACGAGGAGGTCCGCCGCAAGGCCCTGACCTTCGTCTTCGTCGGCGGTGGCTTCGCCGGCGCCGAGACCATCGGCGAGGTCGAGGACATGGCCCGCGACGCCGCGAAGTACTACCAGAACGTGTCCCGCGAGGACATGCGCTTCATCCTGGTCGACGCGGCCGACAAGATCCTTCCCGAGGTGGGCCCCAAGCTCGGCCAGTACGGCAAGGAGCACCTGGAGGGCCGCGGGATCGAGATCTACCTCGAGACCTCGATGGACTCCTGCGTGGACGGCCACGTCGTGCTGAAGAACGGCCTTGAGGTCGACTCCAACACGATCGTCTGGACCGCCGGCGTGAAGCCGAACCCGGCGCTCTCCCGCTTCGGCCTGCCGCTCGGCCCCCGCGGCCACGTGGACTGCAACGAGAAGCTCCAGGTCAACGGCATGGACCACGTCTGGGCCGCGGGCGACAACGCCCAGGTCCCGGACATGGTCGGCCGCAGGGCCGGCAACCCCAACGCCTGGTGCCCGCCGAACGCCCAGCACGCCCTGCGCCAGGCCAAGGTCCTCGGCGACAACGTGGTGGCCGGCATGCGCGGCTTCCCGCAGAAGGAGTACAGCCACGCCAACAAGGGCGCGGTGGCTGGCCTCGGCCTGCACAAGGGCGTCGCGATGATCGTCATGGGCAAGATGAAGATCAAGCTCAAGGGCCGTCTCGCCTGGTACATGCACCGTGGCTACCACGGCATGGCGATGCCGACCTGGAACCGCAAGATCCGCATCTTCGCCGACTGGACCCTCGGCATGTTCCTCAAGCGAGAGGTCGTGTCGCTCGGCGCCATGGAGACGCCGCGCGAGGAGTTCTACGAGGCGGCCAAGCCCGCCCCGGCGCCGGCCGCCCCGGTGCAGGAGAAGGCCAAGGCCTCCTGACGCCCCCTCAGCACGTCCGAAAGGGCCGTCCGCCATCCGTGGTGCGGACGGCCCTTCGCGCGTTCCTCCGCGTGTTTTGCCGACTCGTTGCGCTGCGGCGGGACTGCTGACGCCCGGCGACGGTGTTCCCTGGGTGACGAGCATTCCTGGGGCACGAGATCACGGAGGTGCGCACCATGGCCGACGCCGCGTCGCGGCTGATGACACTCGCCGAGGAACTCCTCGGAGGACCGCTCCCGGTCCGTCTGCGAGCCTGGGACGGCAGTGAGGCCGGCCCGCCCGCTCGCCACCGCCCTTCCGGGGAAGCGCCGCGCACCGCACCGGCCGATGCCGATGGCCCCGTCCTGATCGTCCGCGACCGCCGGGCCCTGCGGAGGCTGATCTGGAAGCCCGGTGAACTCGGCCTGGCCCGGGCCTGGGTGGCCGGCGAGATCGACGTCGAGGGCGACCTCTACGAGCTCCTCGACCGGATCTCGGGCCTCCTGTGGGACCGCGGCCAGGAGACCAGGAGCCTCCTCGACTCCCTGCGGGACCCCGCGCTCCGCGCCGCCGCCCGCGCCCTGTTGCGGCTCGCCGGCCCGCTGCCGCCGCCGAAGCCACCGGTCGAGGAGGTACAGGGCCGCAGCGGCAGGCGGCACAGCAAGCGGCGCGACGAGCAGGCGATCAGTCACCACTACGACGTGGGCAACGACTTCTACGAACTGGTCCTCGGCCCCTCGATGGTCTATTCGTGCGCGTACTGGCCCGATGCGGACGCCGGCGCCACCCTGGAGGGCGCCCAGCACGACAAGTTGGACCTCATCGCCCGCAAGCTGAACCTGAAGGAGGGCGACCGGCTCCTCGACGTGGGCTGCGGCTGGGGCTCCTTGGCCCTCCACGCCGCCCGCACCTACGGCGCCCGGGTCGTCGGCGTCACCCTCTCGCGGGAACAGGCCGCCTACGCCCGGAGGAGGGTCGCCGACGAGGGCCTCGCCGACCTGGTCGAGATCAGGGTCCAGGACTACCGGGACGTCGTCGACGGCCCCTACGACGCCATCTCCTCGATCGGCATGGCCGAGCACGTCGGCGCCGTGCAGTACCGGGAGTACGCCGACACCCTGTACGGGCTGCTCAAGCCCGGCGGACGCCTCCTCAACCACCAGATCTCCCGGCGCCCCGAGCCCGACGAGGACGCCTACGAGGTCGACGCCTTCATCGACGCGTACGTCTTTCCGGACGGTGAACTCGCCCCCATGGGACGCACCCTGACGACCTTGGAGGACGCCGGCTTCGAGGTCAGGGACGTGGAGGCGCTCCGCGAGCACTACGCGCTGACGCTGCGCCGCTGGGTGGCGAACCTGGAGCGCGACTGGGACCGGGCGGTCCGCTTGACCTCGCCCGGGCGGGCCAGGATCTGGCGGCTCTACATGGCGGCTTCGGCGGTCTCCTTCGAACGCAACCGGATCGGCGTGAACCAGTTCCTCGCGGTGAAGACCCCGGCAGCGGGTCCGAGCGGCACGGCGCTGCGGCCGCGCCTCTGGACCGAGAAGGCCTGAGCCGCACGCGAAGGGTCGGGTTCCCGCGGGAACCCGACCCTCCGTCGTCCTCGGACGCGCCCTACTCGGCCTTGATGGCGGAGAGCATGTTCAGCTTCGCCGCGCTCCGGGCCGGCCACAGCGAGGCGAGGACGCCGACCAGGGCGGCCAGGGCCACGAAGAGCGCGATCCGGCTCCAGGGCATCACCAGGGCGTAGCCCGGCATGCCGTCCTTGAGGGTCTCGCCGATCGCCCAGCCGAGGAACGAGCCCAGGCCGATGCCGACGACCGCGCCGAACACCGAGATGACGACGGCTTCCAGACGGACCATCCGCTTCACCCGACGCTGGTCGAGGCCGATGGCGCGGAGCATCCCGATCTCCTGCCGCCGCTCGAAGACGGACATCGCGAGGGTGTTGACGACGCCGAGGACCGCGATGATCAGGGCCATGCCGAGCAGGCCGTACATGATGTTCAGGAGCACGTTGATCGGGCCGCCGAAGGCATCGCGGATGTCCTTCTTGTCCATCACGGTGATGGCCGGGTTGTCACCCATCGCCTTCGACAGGGCCTTCGCGTGGGCCTCCGAGGCACCGCCGTCCATCGCGACGAAGATCTGCGGGACGTACGGCTGCTGCTCGTGCGCGCCGAGGACCTCCTTGTCGATGAGCACGGGGGAGACGAAGGGGTTGCCCTCGTAGATCGCGCCGACGGTCAGCTTCGCCTTCTGCTTGTCCGCGTACTCGACCGGAACGGTCGAGCCGACCTTCAGACCACGGGCCTCGGCGGTGTCGGCGGCGACGGCGATCCCGCCCCGGCCGAGCGAGGCCATCGACCCGTCCGTGACGTCGAGTCGGAGGACCTTCTCGATGTCCCCCGGAGTGACGCCGGAAGCGGAGGCGAACTCTCCGTCGAGCCGGAAGGAGCCGGCCTGCTGCGGAGAGACCGCGGTGACGCCGGGGGCCTTCTCCAGGGCGGTGAGCGCCTCCTCGCCGAGGCCCGTGCCGCCCGCCATGCTGACCATGTAGTCGCCCTTGATCCGGTCGACCGTGATCTTGTCCAGGGCCGCGCCGGCGCTCGTGCCGATCACCGTGAGCCCGGTGACCAGGGTCAAGCCGATGGCGAGTGCGGACGCGGTGGCACCGGTGCGGCGCGGGTTGCGGACCGCGTTCAGCCCGGCGAGCTTGCCGGCCACGCCGAAGGCCGCCTCGGAGAGCGGACGGAACAGGGCGATCACCGGCCGGGAGAGCATCGGGATCAGCACGATCACGCCGATGAGGGCGGCGAAGGTTCCGCCGGCGATCGCCATGCGGCCGGTGTCGCCTCCCTGGCCCGCGCCGAACACGATCAGCACGGCGCCGATCGCGGTGATCGCCGCACCGATGGAGTTGCGGACGACCAGCGACTTGGCGCTCGCGGTGGCGTGGACGCTGCTCATCGCCGCGACCGGCGGGATCTTCGCGGCGCGCCGGCCGGGCAGCCAGGCCGCCAGCATGGTGATCAGGACGCCGATGCCGAAGGCGGCGACGGCCGGGGTGGCTTCGAGGACCAGCGGACCGTCCGGGACCTTCAGTTCGAAGGCGTTCATCACGGAGCGCAGGCCGACGGCCAGACCGATGCCGAGCAGATAGCCGCTGAGGGAGGCGACCAGGCCGACGAGACCGGCCTCCACCAGGACGGAACGGGTGATCTGCCGGCGCGAGGCACCGACCGCCCGCATCAGGGCGAGCTCCTTGGTGCGCTGGGCGACCAGCATGGTGAAGGTGTTGGAGATCAGGAAGACGCCGACGAAGAGCGCGATGCCGGCGAAGGCCAGCAGCACCTGGTTGAAGGCCCCCAGGCCCTCTTCGATCTGACGGGCCTGCTCGTCGGCGAGGGCCTGGCCGGTCTGGGCGGTGGCCGCCTTCGGGACGACCTTCAGGATCTCGTCGAGGAGTTCGTCGGCGTTCGTGCCGGGGGTGGCGACGACGTTCAGGTCGGAGAAGTAGCCCGGCTTCAGATAGAGCTTCTGGGCGACGGAGGTGTCGAACAGGACCAGGCTGCCGCCCGCGTTGACGGCGCCGTCCTCGGTCGTGAAGACGCCTGACAGGGCGTACTCCTTCACCGGGCCGTTGGTGGCCACCCGGACGGTGTCGCCCACCCGGTAGCCGCCCGCTTCGGCGGTGGCCCGGTCGAGCGCGATCTGACCGGGCTGCGTCGGTCCGTCGCCCGCGGTGAAGGCGTAGGCGCCGTTCTTGCCGTCCTTGCCGGGGGTGAAGTTGGCGCCGGTGTTCGACCAGCCGACGCCGATCAGCCGGCCGTCCTCGTCGGGCACGCCGGCGAAGCCGTCGACGCGCGGGCGGACGGCGGCGACCCCGTCCAGCTTCGCGACCTCGTCGACGACCTGCTGGGAGAGGCCCGGGGTGGTGCGGGCCTCTTCGGGGTTCGGGCGCAGGGCCACGGCGACGGCCACGTCGTCGTAGCTCTTCGCGGACTCCTTGCGGAGGGCGTTGGAGAGGGTGTCGGTGAAGACGAGGGTGCCGGAGACGAAGGCCACGCCGAGCATCACGGCGAGGACGGTCATCAGCAGCCTCGCCTTGTGCGCGAGCACGTTGCGCAGGGCGGTACGGAACATGGGTGGGTCCTGGAGGTCCTGGGAGGGGCGGGTGCGGGTGCGGCTGGCGCCGGTGCGTCAGCTCGTACGGCCCTTGGCGTCGAAGGCCTTCATGCGGTCGAGCACGCCGTCCGCCGTCGGGTGCAGCATCTCGTCGACGATCCGGCCGTCCGCGAGGAAGATCACGCGGTCCGCGTAGGAGGCGGCCGTCGCGTCGTGGGTGACCATGACGACGGTCTGTCCCAGCTCCCGCACCGAGTTGCGGAGGAATCCCAGGACCTCGGCGCCCGAGCGGGAGTCCAGGTTTCCGGTGGGCTCGTCGCCGAAGATGATCTCGGGGCGGGAGGCGAGGGCGCGGGCCACGGCAACGCGCTGCTGCTGGCCGCCGGAGAGTTCGGAGGGACGGTGGCTGAGCCGGCCGGACAGGCCCAGCATGTCGATCACCTGCTGGACCCACTGCTTGTCGGCCTTGCGGCCCGCGATGTCCATCGGCAGCGTGATGTTCTCCAGGGCCGTCAGGGTCGGCAGCAGGTTGAAGGCCTGGAAGATGAAGCCGATCTTGTCCCTGCGCAGCTGGGTGAGGTGCTTGTCCTTGAGGGAGGACAGCTCGGTCTCGCCGATCCGCACGGAGCCGGAGGAGAAGGAGTCCAGACCGGCGACGCAGTGCATGAGCGTCGACTTGCCGGAGCCGGAGGGGCCCATGATCGCGGTGAACTCGCCCTGCCGGAAGTCCACGCTGACGCGGTCGAGGGCGACCACCTGGGTCTCGCCGTGGCCGTAGACCTTGGTCAGATCCGTGGCGCGGGCGGCCACCGCGGTGGCGCGGGACACGGTGGAGGTGGTGGTCACGGAGGGACTCCTGTCATTGCAATGACGATTCGGGAACCCCTCCATCGTGTCGGTCGTTCTGCCGCAGGACGTCCGCCCCTGTGCCCGTTCCCGGGGCCGTCTCGAGTCTGACCGGAGGCCGGTGCCCTCGTTCTGAGGTATGACGGCGCCCCTGAGAAGGCCTTCGCGGAGGGCGTCCGGGGCACCCACCGCGAAGGTGACAGAAGTGCGGCGACTTTTCGTCATTCCAGAAGGTGCGGCTTTGCGCCTGCGACCCCTGTCACAGTTTGGCGGAAGGGCCCTCACCTGCACTGACGCACCCTCAGACGTCAATAAAATAAGACAACATCGGCCTCATGTTCCGCTGATCGGGGGAAAACGTCCCGATAGGCTCATGTGCCAACGCGGAGCTTCGCGGCGACGCCCGGATGGTGGAATGCAGACACGGCGAGCTTAAACCTCGCTGGCCTTCGGGCCGTACCGGTTCGAGTCCGGTTCCGGGCACCATGGTTTCGCTAGTACGGCAAGCGCTCCAGCAACCAGGAGCCGTTCTCCTTGGAGAGGAGCGGGCCGACGGGGCCCGCCTCGCCGATCACGGTCTCGTCGGCGATCTCGTCGTGCAGGCCGTCGTCCACTCCGCCGTCGACCAGGCGCAGGAAACGGGGCACGTACGGCCGTCCGCCCGTCCGGCGCAACTCGGCCTGGTCCTCCAGTTCGGGGGCCGCCCCGTTGTGGGAGAAGAAGGTCTCCGTCCGGTGCTCCACCCTCGTGTACTCCATCCCCGCGAGGGCGTAGCGGGCGGCGAGGGCGCCCCACCCGGTCCCGCCGACGGCCAGCAGGGCGTCCCCCCGTTGTCGCGCGTTCGCTTCCGTGACGGCGTTCTGGACGGTGGCGCCGTGGCCGGTCATGGTGCCGTCTGCGGAGAGGCCGACCAGGACGAGGTCGAAGTCGCGCGCCCGCAACTCCGAGAGGAGCGAGTAGGCGTCGTCGTCCGCGCGCCGGGCGAGCTCGGCGAGCCCGGTGCCGGCGTCACCGACCAGGACCACGGGCCTGAGGAGGTGGGCGCCCGCGGTGAAGACCCACGCGGTCCCGTTGCGCAGCTGCCAGGTGTCGTTCGGCTCGATGGACATCGGTCTCTCCCATGGAGGGTGCGGTTCCGTCGGTGACGAGCCTGCGCGGACGGGGCGCCCCGCTGCGCGCGGAGATCGAAAACTTACGGGAAAAGATCCTCCCCGAGCACTAGAGAGTTTCTTTTGCCTAGCCATTACTCTTGACGCGAGGTCGTGCACGTGCGGCCCGCCATGGAGGAGTGAGATGAGGAGCAGTAACCCGGTCTTCTCGCGACGGGGGTTCAGCCGCGACAACGGCTACGCGGGCTTCAACGCGCAGCAGCCGCAGGCCGGGGGCCCCGCCGTCGGAGCCAACCCGTACGCGAGCAACCCGTACGCGACCAACCCGTACGCCCCGCAGGACACCGAGCTCGGCGCCCCGCAGCAGGCCCGCGGCAACGCGATGACCATCGACGACGTCGTGAGCCGTACGGCCATGACGCTCGGCACGGTCGTGCTCACCGCCGTTCTGTCCTGGCTGCTGCTGCCCGTCGACCCGGCCAACCTCGCCAAGTCGTACGTCATCGGCATCGGTGCCGCCCTGGTCGCGCTCGTGCTGTCGCTCGTGCAGTCCTTCAAGCGCAAGCCGTCTCCCGCGCTGATCCTGGGCTACGCGGCGTTCGAGGGCGTCTTCCTCGGCGTGATCTCCGCCGTCGTCTCGACCTACGTCGCCGACGGCGTGGTCATCCAGGCGGTGCTCGGCACGATGGCCGTCTTCGCGGGCGTCCTGATCGCCTACAAGATGCGCTGGATCCGCGTCACCCGCCGCTTCTACGGCTTCGTGATGGCCGCGGCCATGGGCTTCATGCTGCTCATGGTCGTCAACATGCTGTTCGCCGTGTTCGCCGGCGGTGACGGCCTCGGCTTCCGCAGCGGCGGCCTCGGCATCCTGTTCGGCGTCATCGGCATCGTCCTCGGCGCCTGCTTCCTCGCCCTCGACTTCAAGCAGGTCGAGGACGGCGTGACCTACGGCGCGCCGCGCGAAGAGGCCTGGCTGGCCGCCTTCGGCCTGACGATGACCCTCGTCTGGATCTACCTGGAGGCGCTGCGCCTCCTGTCGATCCTCCAGGGCGACGACTGACCCGTCCGTTGACACGGGGGAAGGGCCCGTCCGGCACCAGCCGGGCGGGCC
>NZ_JBHYMF010000076.1:0-32105 GCF_042742855.1 Streptomyces sp. NPDC058877
GGACCGCCCCGCAGGCTCGCCGCGATACCGTCGCCGCATGTCTGAAGTCCGTTTGACCACGCCTTCCTTCCTCGTCCTCGGCATCATCGACAAGTTGGGCGAAGCGAGTCCTTACGACGTGAAGGTGGAGGCCGCGCGGACCGTGGCCCCGTTCTGGTCGATGCCGCACGCACAGGTGTACGCGCAGTGTGACCGGCTCCTGGGGGCCGGGCTGCTCTCCGAAGTGCGCCAATCGGGCGGGCGGAACCGCCGTCTGATGAGCCTCACCGCAGAGGGTGCGTCAGCGCTGCGCGGCTGGCTCGCCGACCCCGCCTTCGTGCCGGTCGAAGCGCGTGAGAGGGGCATCCTCAAGCTGTGGTTCGGCGCCAGTCCGCGCCTCCACGCCCCGGTCCAGATCGAGGAGCACCGCAAGACCCTCGACGGGTACGAGGAACTGGCCCATGAGGTCGGAGAGCTGCTGACGCGCGGACAGCGCGAGGCACTGGAGTTCGGCATCCGCTACGAGCGGATGATGGTGGACTTCTGGCAGTGGGTGGAGGGCCGGGAGCACTGAACCCTCCGACGGGCCTTTGTTACCGACCGGTTGACCCCGGCCGCCGTCCGCCCTACCTTCCTCCATAGTCCAGACAGGACCATTGGCGAAGGGGGGCGCCGTGGGGCGCACGACGAGCACGAGGTGGAGCGGGGGCAGAGTGGCCGCCGTGGTGGTGACGGCGGTCTGCCTGACCTACGCCCCCATCGCCATGACCGAACTCTGGCCGTATGCCCGACCGGGAGCCCCGGCGCTCGGCGAATGGCTCCTCGGACGCACCGTCTCCCCGGAGTTCGTGGCCGAAGCCGTGCGCGACCGCATGGGACCGTACGGGCGCAGCCTCGTCCCCCTGATCGTGCACTCCGTCCTGGGTGGCCTCCTCATGCTGCTCGGTCCCGTACAGCTGCTCTCCGCCGTCCGCCGCCGCGTCCGGCTCCACCGCGCAGCCGGGACCCTCTTCGCCGTCACCGTCTACGCCTCGATGGCGGGTGCGGCCCTCTACCTCGTGCGCACCCCGCCGGAAGAGGCCTTCAGCGGAGCCGCGTTCTGGATCGTCCTCGCCACGATCCTGGTCGGGACCGTCGGCAGCGTGACCTTCGGCGTCCTCGCCGCGCTCCGCGGCTTCCCGGACCTCCACCAGCGCTGGATGCTTCTCTGCTACGGATTCCTGATGACCGCTCCGCTGCTGCGCCTCGAATGGGGGCTGCTGCCCTCCCTCTACCCCGGGCTCGGCATCCTGGACGTCAACCGCGTCGCGATCATGCACCTCGGCGCCTTGGTCGCCTTCGGAGCGCTCCTCGCCTCCCGCGCCCTCGACCGGCGCGCCACCGTGCCCGGCCTCACCGGCACGTGGTGCCCGCTGCCGGTGCGGGTGGCCGCCCACCTCGCCGGCGCAGCGGGCCTCGGGTGGATCACGGTGGCGTTCCTTGACGAGGGCACCGCCGGGCGGCGCCTGCTCGTCGCGTACCTCGTCCCGTACGCGGTGACCTACGCCGTCATCGCCGTGCGGGCGGTACGGGCCGGCGCCCGGGGGGCCGACTGGCCGCGCGAGGAGTGGTCACTGCACCTCGTCGCACTGTGCCTCGCCCCCGCCTTCTCGGCCGTCACCGCTCCGGTCCTCGAAGGGACCCTGGGGCTCGACCGGATGACGGCCCTCGTCGCAGCGGTGGGCACCGGCTGCGGAGTCCTCGCCTACGCCGCCGTCACCGCGGTCAGCCTGCGCATCCTCCACGTCCGGGAAACCCTCAAACGGAAGGGGCACGCCGCACGACCACCGGCCGTACGGGGGCGGGGGCCGAAGGCGGCGGAAGCACCGGCCGCCACGGGCGCCGCACCGGAAGGGGGCCGGGGATGAACCGCACGCCGCAGACGACGGCCGCGGACGCCGGAACCCCCGACGGGCGGGAGATCTCCCCCGCGGTCGTGCTCCTGAGCGGCGTGGTGGGAGGCATCGGCCTCGCCGTCGGCGTGCTGCTCACCGCGGCGAGCCTGGCCGGGCACGCGGCGGGCGCGTGGGCCTCGCCCGAGGCGCTGAGCCCGGGTCTCCTCGGCGCGGCCATGGCCGGTGTCGCGCCCGCCCTGTTCACGGTCGGCCGGGCCCGCGTCTGGGAGGAGGTCCGGTGCCTGGTGCTTCCGCTCGTCATCGTCCTCGTCGGCCTCTTCGCGGTGACTCTGCTCAATGCCGGGTCCCTCCGGGCAGTACGGGGCGGGCCGCTGTTCCTCGCGTTGTTCAGCCTCGGCTGGGTCGCCGTCCTCGGCGCCCTCGCCCTCGCGGCCCTGGGCTGCCTGGTCGCGCAGTACCGTCGTCCGGCCGCCGCTCGGGGAAGGGCCGTCGACGAGGGGGAGCGGAGGCGCGTCGCCCCCCTGCCCGCCTGGTCGAAGCCGCTGCTCGCCGTGCTCGGCTCCGGTTGGCTCGGCATCGGCGCCGGTCTGCTCTGCTTTCCCGCCTTCTGGGGCGAGTTGCTTCCGTGGACCACGAACCGTGCCGACGCACAGGGCCTCGGGGTGTGGGCGCTGGCGCTCGGCGTCGGCGTCCTCGGCTCCCTCGCGGAGGACGACCTGGCCCGCATCCGCCCCGCGCTCGGTGCCGTTCCGGTGATTGCCCTCGCACTCGCCGTGGTCCTCGCCGTCCACGCCCCTGCGGTCGACTGGACCTCGGGTCCCGGCGCGTCGCTCCTCGCCCTCGTCGCCGGCTTGCTCGGCACCGGTGTCTCGGGCCGCTGGCTCCTCGGCCGTGCCGTCCGGCGGGGTGGCGTCGGCTAGGCACCACGGCGAAGGGGCCCCGTGTCCGGCACGGAGCCCACGGGCCCCGCCGTCATCTGCAACCGGAGCGTGGCGGCGGGGCCCGTTGCTTCCGCCGTCCGGCACGGTGCGCGCCCCGGAACCCGCCGGTTCTCCGGGCGTGCGGGCTACCACGGCCTTCGACGACGCGCGCCGCGCGCCCCGGTGTCCGGGGACGGCTTACCCGGCGCTCACGGCTGCCAGCGCGGCGCCTCGTCGTCCGGGGTGTCCGGACTCGCGAAGTGGAAGGGGACGTCGAGGTGTTCAGCGAGGGCCCGTCCGGCTGCGTCGGCCGCTGCCGCTTCGGGACGCCGACTCCCGCTCCGCCGCGCATCGCCCCAGTACCGCACGGCCGTTTCGCGGTGGACGGTGGCGAGGTGGTGATCGCCCGCAGGTTCCGCCGACACGGCCAGGAGGAGCACGAACCAGTCGTGGACGGTGTCGCCGTCCCAGACCGCCTCGATCGCGACCACCCGCCCCGGGCATCCGGAGGCGCGCGCGGACAGGGACGCCAGGTCCAGCGGGCTCAACGGGGTGCGGGCGATCCGGTCACCGTGCACGAGGTACCTGTCGTGCACGACCAGTTCGGCATCGTGGAGCCGCAGCCCCCGGCTCCGGCAGGCCTCCCAGACGATGCGTGTCGCCCGGAACCGGGAGTCCTGGAGGACGTGCCCGTCGACCTGCTCGCGCAGCCCCTCCGGCAGGGCCTCCCACCACTCCGACGTCGTCGACCCGGTCATCGGACTCCTCTTCCCCGCCCCGTGACCGGAGAGGGTAGCCGACCGGGTGGAGCGCCGGCTCGCCCGCCCCCGGCAGCGCGAAAACCCGTGGCCGACCCGGTGCGCGGGCGCGACGATGGCGGGATGACCCAGCGAGTGCGGCCCGTGGACGCCCTGATCGTCGTGGACGTCCAGTCAGCCTTCGTCACCGGAGGGGGTGCCGTGCCGGACGCCGACCGCCTCGTCGAGCGGACGGCGGACCTCATCGCTCGGGCGCGCCGGGCCGGATCCGTTCTCGTCCACCTGCAGAACGACGGACCGCCCGGAGCCGAGGACGAACCGCACACGCCCGGCTGGGAGCTCCACCACCCGGTGCGGCCCGGTCCCGCCGAGAAGGTGATCCGCAAGCTCCGTGACGACGGCTTCCAGGACACCGAGCTGGGCGCCGTGCTCACCGGAGCGCGGGTCCGGGCCGTCGTCATCTGCGGGGTGATGTCGGAGATGTGCGTCCATGCGACGGCCCGCACGGCCCTGGAGCACGGCTATCGGGTCGTCGTGCCGTACGACGCCCATGCGACCCAGGACGTTCCGGCCGCGCCGGGCATCAGCGGGGTCGTGCCGGCCGCGACGGTCTCCCGCGTCGCGGCGTACGCACTCGGGAGCGATGCGGAGACCACCGTCCCGACGGCCGCCGTCACGCTCACCGCCCCCGGAACCTCCTGACGTCCCGTGCGCTCCGCACGCAGGGCGGCCCGCCCCCGCGCGGCGGGGGAGAGCGGCCGTGCGGCGACCGGCAGGGGCCTTCCGGGAGGCCCGGTCCTCAGTCCGCCGGATCCGGCTGGATGCCCGCGAGGAGGTTGAAGGCACCGGTCAGGAGGTTGAGGCTGACCACACCGACCACTTCGGCGATGATCCGGTCGCTCCAGCCGTGCGACCGGACGTCGGCGAGGTCCTCGTCGGAGAGCGCACCCGGTTCGGCGAGGACCCGAAGGGCGAGTCCGATGAGGGCGGCCTCGCGCGGGTCCGCTGACGTCCCCTGGCGCGCGAGGGCGATGTCGAGCTCGGACAGTCCTGCGGCGCGCCCCGCCTCCTGGTGGGCCTCGCGGCACGTCCCGCAGCCGATCCACTCCTGGACGGCGAGCGACAACTTCTCGCTCAGGGCGCGCGGGATCCGCACCCGCTTCATGGCCCGCGACAGGCTGAGGTAGCCGTCGAGCAGGGCAGGTGAATGGGCCATCGTCGACACCATCTCACCGACGGAGCCGTGTCGTTCGAGGATGTCTGCCAGCAAGTCGCCCGCGCGGCCCGGCGCTTGGTCGGGAGTGAGTGCGGTCAGTCTTCTCGTGCTCATGGAACCCCTTCTCCTATACCCTTGGGGGGTATAACGGAGGGGGAGGGGCGAAGAGTTCCCCGAAGGGGCCGGGCCGAGCGGCTGCGCCCCGTGCCGCCCCGAGCGCCCGATGCGCCCGGGCACCCACGGTCCGGGTGCCGGGTGCCGGGTGCCGGAGGGCGGCGCAGGTCGTGTCGATCCGGTCCCGCTCGTTTCACCGCCCCCGGAGGGGAAGGATCCGCCGGGACTTCCTGAAGGCTCTCGGGCGGCCGTGGGCGAGC
Organism: Streptomyces sp. NPDC058877; assembly: GCF_042742855.1. Classification (NCBI taxonomy): domain Bacteria; kingdom Bacillati; phylum Actinomycetota; class Actinomycetes; order Kitasatosporales; family Streptomycetaceae; genus Streptomyces; species Streptomyces sp. NPDC058877. Next base: position 5,143 of record NZ_JBHYMF010000076.1, read on the forward strand.
ACCGAGAGGTAGGCGCGGAGCAGCGCGGTGCGGGCGACCGGGGCGACCAGCCCCACGTGCCCGTCCGGTCGGACGAGCCACAGGACGTCGGGGTGGCCGAGCCGTCCGGCTTCGATGCCGTCCCGCGGAGTGACGGGCAGGATCCGGATCGGCACGGGAAACCGTGCGCACGCCTCGCGCAACCCGTCGAGCACTCCGGGCTCGGCCCGTGCGGCGTACAGGACCAGTGTCCACCGCCCGTAACCGAGCAGCGTGTGCAATCCGCGGGCAACGGTCCGTGGGACGGTGCTGAGGGAAGAGCCGGTCCCGGGCGGTGCGCCTTCGCCCGGGACGAGGATCCTGACGTCCGGCATCCGGTCGCCCGCCCGCGGGCCGCGCCGGCGGTGCCGCCCCGGGCGGTGCCAGGACAGCGTGCCGCCCCGGTGATCGCCCGGCACCCCGCCCCGTCCCGGGGCGCCCGTGCGGAGGCCGACTCCGGGGCGAAGCCCGCGTCGGGCGAAGGCGGTGGGGGCGGTGGCCGCGAACGCCCGGTGGCCCAGCGGCGGCATGGGCGGTTCCATGAAGTCGAAGCGCATGTGCCGGAGATACTGCACGGCCGTCAGTCGCTGCTCGGCGTCGTACGTGTCCAGGAGCCCCTCGTCGGCCTGCCCTCCCTGCACGGCGGCCAGTTTCCAGGCCAGGTTGACGGCACCGAGGATGCCGATGTTCATTCCCGGGCCGCCGACGGGTGCCCAGGCGTGTGCCGCGTCCCCCACGAGCAGGGCCCGTCCGTGGCGCAGCTTGGCGGCGACCCGTCCGTGGAGCGGAGCCCCGTCGGGGCGGGAACCCGCCGCGTCGAGCCGGAGCGCGGGCACCCCGGTGGTGTCCGCGACCAGGGCCCGCAACTCGTCCTGGGTCGGGGTGGCGGTCGACCCCGGTTCCGGACGGTCGCGGAAGCAGAAGAAGCGGAAGCCTCCGTCGGACAGGGGGAAGACGAGCAAGGAATGGCGCGGCACCAGGAAGAGGTGTCCGAGGCCGGGCCGCAAGCCGAGCGGCCGGCCGGGCGGGGCGGTACCCAGGGCGACCTGGGGGCCGGAGGGGAGGCGGTCCTCGAACCGGATGCCGAGCCGGTCCCTGACCACACTGGCGGTGCCGTCGCAGCCGACGAGCCACGGAACCGCGGTCGATTCGACCGCGCCGCCCGCGTGCCGGAGGCTGAACTCGGCCCGGTCTTCGTGCACCTCCACGTCGGTCACCTCGGTGTTCCACTCGATGCGAGTGCCGAGCCGGGCGAGTTCCTCCCGGAGGAGGCGCTCCACGTCGTACTGCTGGACGGCGAGGGGGCGGGCGTGGCCCGGCAGGGCCCAGCCGGTGCCGAGCGGGCCGAGCGCCCGGTCCCGGGCGTGCAGCGTCACCGTGCCGAGCTCCACCCCCCGGAGCCGGAGGAGTTCCCCCACGCCCAGGACGTCGAGCGCTTGACGGGCCCGTGTCCAAAGCACCAGGGGCCCCACCCTGTACCGGGCCGTCGGGGCCTTGTCGACGATCCGCACGCGCAACGAGAGCCGGCGCAGTCCGATCGCGAGGGCGAGCCCCACGGGGCCCGCCCCGACGATGCACACATCGGTGCTCCCGACCACGCCGCTGCCCGTGTCCACCCGGTCACCCGCTCCCGCTCGGCCCTGCCCCGCGTTCAGGGTGCTGATGGAAGATCACCTTCGATAGGGCGTGCGACGGGGCGCGGGAGTCACGTACACAGGGCCGGACGCCTCCCCGTGCGTCATCCGGTCCGTTTGGGCGGCGGCAACGAATTTCAGTCGTCCTCGCTCCTTCTCCGGGGCTGCTCACGGACGGTGGACCGACCCCGGTGGCGCGTTCTCGGTGCGGGGCGCCCGGCACCGGTCCGTGCCCGTACCGGAGGGCACGCACGGTCGTGCCGGGACGCCGTCGCCGTCACCGGTGGCGACGGACGGGGCTGTCCGCCGGGGTCCGTTGGTCCGGAGCCGATCGGTGCCCGTGTCCGCCACCGATCGGCCGTACTGCGCAGCGCTCGCCGCGGCCTCCTCGGCTAGGGTGATTCGGTAGGGAATGCGCCCCTCGGGGCCAGGCCGATGCGTAGGGTCGGTGCGTTGGAGACTCATCAGTCGTCGAGCAGGGTTCCGCAGCCGCCCCGGGCGGCCGTCGGGGACGCGGGTGTGCTCCGCGAGCTGCTGCCGATCGCCCTCTGGCGCGAGGACGCCGAGGGACGCATCGTCGAATGGTCCCTCGCCGCGCAGGACCTGCTCGGCCACCGGCCCGAGCACGTGCTCGGGCGGCTCGCGACCCCGCTCCTCGTCCCCGAGTCCAACCGCGAACTCGCCGACCGGCTCACCGACCGGGTGCAAGCGGGCGAGACCATGGTCGGCACCCTGCCCGTCCGCCACCGCGACGGCCACACGGTGGTCATGGAGATGTGGATCGTCCCGGCCGCCGACCCGCAGGGGCGCCCGGGAGCGATGCTCATCGCCGTGGAGACCTCCGAGGTCCTGCGGATGCGGGAGAACCTGGCGGCCATGGAGAGCCTCTTCACCCAGTCGCCCATCGGGCTCGCCCTGCTCGGACCGGATCTGCGCTTCCTCCGTGTCAACGACACCCTCGCCCACATGAACGGGGTCCCGGCGGCCCGGCACGTGGGGTACCGCCTCACCGAGGTCGTCCCCGGGGTCAACGCCGCCTCGCTCGAATCCCTCATGCGGCAGGTGCTGGAGACGGGCACCGCCGTCACGGACGCCCGTCGGGTCGGTCGCACCCCCGCCGACCCCGACCGCGACCACATCTGGTCCTGCTCGTACGCCCCGCTCTTCGACCGCACCGAGCGGCAGCCCCTCGGCATCATCGCCTCCCTGGTCGACATCACCGAGAGCCAGGAGGCGCACATCGAGGTCGAGCGGGCCCGCCACCGCCTCGCCCTGCTCGCCGAGGCCGGGGCCCGGATCGGCACCACGTTGGACCTGAAGCAGACCGCCGAGGAGGCGGTCCGGTTCCTCGTGCCCCAGCTCGCCGACTCCGCCGACGTGCAGATGTTGGAATCCGTGCTCGAACCGGACGACTCGGCCGCCTCCACCCGCGGGGTGCTGCGCAGGCTCGCGGCCCGCTTCCCCGATCCGACCGCCCCCACCGCGTTCCTCACCCCCGGGCAGACCTTCCAGCTCCCCCTGGACTCCGTGTACGAACAGGTCGTTCTCCGCGGACGGCCCACGAACCTCTACGTGTCCGACATCCCCGAGCTCTTCACCGACCCGCGCACCGAGGCCCTCCGCACCTATTTCGCCACCCGCATCGGCTCGGCACGACTCGTCCCGCTGGTGGCCCGGGGTCAGGTGCTCGGCGCGATCACGGTCACCCGGTTGCGGACCCGCGAACCCTTCGACGCACAGGACTGCGTCCTCATCGACGAGGTCGTCGCCCGTGCGGCCCTCAACATCGACAACGCCCGGCTCTACACCACCCAGCGGCAGGCCGCCCTCACCTTGCAGCGGAGCCTCACCAACAACGCCCTTCCCGACGTCACCGGCCTCGAACTCACCGGCCGCTACCTCCCCGCGAGCTCGCACGACGTGGGGGGCGACTGGTTCGACGCCATCGCCCTCCCCGGCGGCAGGACGGGACTCGTCATCGGTGACGTCATGGGCCACGGCATCCACGCCGCCGCGGTCATGGGCCAACTGCGCACGGCGGTCAGGACCCTGGCGCGTCACGACATCCCGCCGACGCGCATGCTCAGTTCCTTGGACGCGGTCGTGGCGGACCTCGGCGAGGACGAGATGGCAACGTGCGTCTACGCCGTCCACGATCCGGCCCGGGGCAGTTGGGTCATCGCCCGGGCGGGGCACCCGCCGCCCGCCGTCGCCACTCCGGACGGCACCATCGCCTTCCTCGACGGACCGCCCGGGACGCCGCTGGGCAGCGGAGCCCATGACTTCGGCACCCAAGAGGTCGTCCTGCCCGGGGGCGGGCTCCTGGTGCTCTACACGGACGGCCTCATCGAAGCCCGTGACCGGGACCTCGACCAGGGCATGCAGCAGCTCGCCGAAGCGCTCCGCCCCCTCGGCCGGCCCTTGGACGCGCTGTGCGACGAGGTCATCGAGCGGCTCCTCGCGGGAGCCGCACAGGACGACGTGGCGATGCTCATCGCCCGCACCATCCGCTGAACCCCCTCAGGGCCGGAGCCGGTGGAGGTCCCGGAGCAGGGCGATCTCCGCGCCGTGGTGCAGGAGCTCCTGGTTCACCCACCACACGACCTCGATGAAGGGGTCCTCCGGATCGCTGCCGTGCGGGTAGCTGCTGTGCCCGACGGTGTCGAGGGCCTCGTCGTCGGTGGACAGCAGTGCCCTGCGCCAAGCGGTGGCGGCGGCGTCGAAGGCGATGAGGGCCGAGGCGACGTCCCCGCTGACCGGGAAGTCGTCACGGGTCAGACGACGGCTGCCGTTCACGTGGTCGGCGCGCAGTGCGAGCAGCTCCGAAAGGTGGTTCAGCCGCCAGGCGATGGTGGTGAACGGCGGTGGGGACGGGTGCGGCGGAGACGTCGTGTCCCTGCCCCATGCACCGGCCCCCACCAGCAGGGTCGCACGCGCTCCCGGACCGTCTGCGTGCCGCCGGACGGACCAGCAACCGGGCCCCGGCTCCCACAGGTACTCCTCGTCGGTCATCGGACCGACCGTGACGTCCGTGCCGTTGCCGCTGTCCACCACCGGTCCCGCCATGCGGTCGGCAAGCCGCTTCCGGGCGAAGTCGAACTGGTCGAGGAGGGGTACGAGCCGCTCCGGCAGGGTCATGGAGGCTCCTGGTCGTACGGGCACGGGACGCTGACATGCTGTCACGCCCCCGCGCGTCGCCGCCCCTGGATTTCCCGCCCGGGCGGGGCCCTCCGGAGGACCCCGCCCGGAAGCGTGCCGAGGGCCGTCACAGGGGGACGACGGTCACCTCGGTCGCCTTGATGCCGGTCCACACCGGAACCCCGTCCGCCAGGCCCAGTTCGGCAGCGGCCTGCGGGGTGATCTCGGCGACGAGCGAAGGCGCCCGGTCCGAGGTGACCAGGACACGCAACCGGCTGCCGCTCGCGGTGATCTCGCGCACGGTGCCGGGCCAGACGTTGCGGGGGCTGCCGCCCGGCTTCTCCCGGTGCACCGCCACCGCCTCGGGCGCGATGACCGCCAGGGACGGGGTGCCGGGGGGCGGGGTTTCGGCGGTGATCAGGGTGCCTCCCCCGTCCAGGGAGAGGCCTTCGGCGGAGGCGGTGCCGGGCCAGGCGTTCCGCCCGAGCATCCGGGCCACCCAGGGGGAGCGGGGGTGTCGGGACACCTCGGCCGGAGAGGCGTCCTGGAGGGTGCGCCCGTCCTGGAGCACGAGGACCCGGTCGGCCAGGGAGACGGCCTCGACGGGGTCGTGGGTGACGATCAGACAGACTCCGCCGAAGCGCGCGAGGTGGGTGCGCAGGGTGTGCCGGACGTGTGCCCGGGTGGTCTGGTCGAGGGCGGCGAGCGGCTCGTCGAGCAGCAGCAGCCGCGGGCGGGCGGCGAGGGCGCGGGCCAGGGCGACCCGTTGGGCCTGCCCGCCGGAGAGTTCGGCGGGTCGACGGTGGGCGAGGTGTCCGACGGCGAGTCGGTCGAGCCAGTCCTGTGCCGCGCGTCGTGCCTCGGCGCGCGGCACTCCGTGCACCCGCAGGCCGTACGCCGTGTTGGAGAGCGCGGACAGGTGGGGGAAGAGGGCGCCGTCCTGCGGCACCCAGGCCACCCTGCGCCGATGCGGCGGCTGCTCGGTGACGTCGGCCTCGCCGAGCCGGAGCGCCGCCCGGGCACGAGGGGTGAGGCCGAGGAGGGCGCGGAGGAGGGTCGTCTTGCCCGCGCCGTTGGGCCCGACCACGGCGACGGTGGTGCCGGGGGCGGCGTCCAGGACCAGCTCGGTGAAGCCGGTGACCTCGGCGTGCAACGCCCATCGCCCCTCTTCCCCGTCGTCCGTGCCGGGGCCTTGCCCGGCGGTGTCCACGGCGGGCTGCGGCCCGGCCGCGGCGGGTTCTTCCACCGGGACGGGCGGTACGGCCCGGTCCCGTCCCGGGCTGCCCGTCCAGCGGCCCCGCAGGGCGACCAGGACCGCCATCGCGACGGCGAGCAGCAGCAACGACACGGAGGTGGCCGCTTCCGGTTCCTCCTGCAGCAGGAGGTAGACCTGGAGCGGCAGGGTCTGGGTGGTGCCGGGCAGGTTGCCGGCGAAGGTGATGGTGGCACCGAACTCGCCGAGGGCCCGCGCCCAGGTGAGCGCGGCGCCGGCCAGCAGCCCCGGGGCGACCATCGGCAGCGTGACGGTGAAGAAGACCCGTACCGGCCCGGCGCCCAGGGACGCGGCCGTCTCCTCGTAGCGGGGGTGCAGCCCGGCGAGTGCGCCCTCCAGGCTGATGACCAGGAACGGCATGGCCACGAAGGTCGCGGCGACCACCGCGCCCGAGGTGTGGAAGGGCAGGGTCACTCCGAATGCCTGCTCCAGCCAGGGGCCGGCGATGCCGCGCCGCCCGAACGCGAGGAGCAGGGCCACGCCGCCGACCGTCGGCGGCAGCACCATGGGCAGCAGCACCAGCGATCGGACGATCGCCTTGCCGCGGAACGGCACCCGGGCGAGCAGCCAGGCCAGCGGCACGCCGAGGAGCAGGGACAGGCCGAGCGCCCAGAAGGAGACGAGCAAGGACAGCTTGAGGGCCTCGACGGTGCCGGGGCTCGTCAGGTGCGTCCCGAACGAACCCCACTCGGTGCGCGCCAGGACCCCGACGAGCGGGAGCACCAGGAACGCGACGGCGAGCAGCGCCGGCAGGGCGAGGACGAGCGGAGTGCGCGGCCCGCGGCCGGTGGTCCGAGCGGGAAGGGGTTTCATCGTTCGTTCCAGAAGTGCTCGGAGGCGGGTGGGGGCTGTCCGGCGGGGGAAAGCCCTCTGCCGGTGGCTCCGGCACCACGGGGCCCGTACGGGCCTACCCGCGCCGGTCCGCGACCGGAAGGGCTCAGGTCCTGTCGATGTGCACGCTGGTCGACTTCACCCGGGCGGTGGCCTGCACGCCCACCTCCAGGCCCAGTTCCTCCACCGCCTCGCGGGTGAGGAGGGAGACCAGCCGGTGCGGACCTGCCTGGATCTCGACCTGGGCGGCGACGTCACCGAGTTTGACGGCGGTCACGATCCCGGGAAACGCGTTGCGCGCCGAGGTGTACGGCACCTCCTCGTCCCCGGCTGCGCTCTGCCCGACCTCCACGGAGAAGGCGGCCAGGTCACGGCCGTCGATGAGGCGCCGGCCGTTCTCGTCGCGATGCGTCGCGACCCGGCCGGCATCCGCCCAGCGGCGTGCCGTGTCGGGGCTGACGCCGAGCAGACGCGCCGCCTGGCCGATGGTGTAGGACTGCATGGCCGCCACGTTAGGTCGTCAGGATTCTCATCTGCAAGGGATGGCAGGGCTCCTCATGGCATCTGCCAGCTGACTTGGAGGAATCGACCAGGGAGAGCCCCTCGCGGTTCCTCCCCGGCTACCTCGGTGCCCGGCGGTCCGTTCCCGACCGTCCCGGCTCCCCTCAGCCCGCCCCCGACCGTCGGCCGATCGCCTCCACCAGCGGGAGGAGCCGGTGCGTCACCCGCTCGCGCAGCGCGATCTCGGTTCGGGTGCGGACCACTCCCGGCAATTGGATCAGCCGCTGGATGACGTCCTCCAGGTGGCCTGCGTCCCGGGCCACCACACGGGTCAGGAGGTCGCCGCCGCCGGTGATGGAGAAGGCCTCCACGATCTCCGGCACGCCCGCGAGCGCGTCGCCCACCTCGTCGAGATGTCCCTGGGTCACCTCGACGTGGACGAAGGCGAGCACCGGGTGCCCGAGTGCGGCGGGGGACAGGACCGGCCCGGTCGCCGTGATCACTCCGTCGCGTTCCATGCGGTCGATCCTCGCCTGCACGGTGCCGCGCGCCACTCCGAGGATCCGTGCGTACTCGCGCACGCTCGTCCTCGGCTGCTCGATCAACAGCCGCAGGATCTGCGTGTCGAGTCCGTCCACCGTCATCCGCGTCGGCCTCCTTCGCCCCGCTCGTCCGATTTCTGACTGTACCCAGCGGTTCGAGGGCCGACCGAAACGACCGAAGTCGCCCGTCGCGCCGACGCCGGAGGGGGCGCGGGCGGGGCAGTGGCGAGGGGACGTCCCGTGGCGCCGGTGGCGGCCGGTCGGAAGCCGTGTGCCGGGGCGGGTCGGGTCCGATGCCGTCCGGTGGTCCGTTGGCCTGCCGCTGGACCGGTGGCGAAGCCTTTTGCTGGGCCATTGGTCCAGTGGGTCGGCGTCGAGTTGAGCCAGCGGCACCCGAATGGTTTGCTTGTCATATCCAGGTACTTTCGGCGCCGCGCAGCGCCGGGGCGGCGACGAGGCCGGTCCGGACCGCGGCGCCCTTCGTCGTGTCCGCGCACTCCCACCACCCCGGGACGGTGCGCAGCAGGGCGGAAGGCAAGACAAGGGGGCGGTTCACCGCCGTGAAGAGGATGTTCGTGGCGCCGGATCCGGGGCGCGTCAGGTTGAAGAACTCGCTGCGGGCGGTCATGGGGATCGCGCTCGCCGTCGCCCTCGCGGAGCTCGCCGGGCTCTCGCTGGCGGCCTCCATCACCGGTGGGCTCGCCGCGTTGCTGGCACTGTTCACCGTGACCGACGCCACCGTCCGTGCGCAGGCCGTGACGACCCTCCTCCTGCCGGCTGCGGGGCTTCCGGTGCTCGCCCTGGCCACCGCCCTGCACGACGTGACGCTCCTGCGCGACCTCGCCTTCCTCGCGGTCGTCTTCTGCGGCGTCTACGCCCGGCGCTGGGGGCCCCGCGGCCATGCGCTGGGGATCTTCGCCTTCATGAACTTCTTCACGACCCAGTTCCTGCACGCCGTGCCCGGCCAGCTCCCCGAGCTCTACGCCGCCGTCGGCATCGCCCTGGCCGCTGCTGCCGCCGTGCGCTTCGTCCTGTGGCCGTTGGAGCGCCGCACCCCTCCGCCAGTCGCACCGGCCCCCCTGCCCGGAGCCGGTCTCGCCCGCGTGACCACCCGGCAGGCCGTGCAGGCCACCGCCGCCTGCTCCGTGGCGCTCGCCATCGGCCAGGTCCTCTCCGAGGACCGTTGGTACTGGGCCGTGGGTACGACCTGGTGGATCTTCGTGAACACGGTGTCGCGGGGCGAGACGCTGGTGCGGGGCTTCCGCCGGGTCCTCGGCACGGTGATCGGCATTGCGGTCGGCATGGTCGTCGCCATCCCGCTCCACGGGTCCCCGGCGCCCACGGCCGCCCTGGTCGCCCTCTGTGTCTTCGGCATCTTCTACACGGCGCCCGTCTCGTACAGCTGGATGATGCTGGCGGTCACGGTCATGGCGGGGCTGCTGTACGGCCTCCTCGGCGTGCTCGACCCGGCGCTGCTCGTGCTGCGCCTGGAGGAGACCGCGGTGGGCGCCGTGTGCGCCGCGCTTGCCGTGCTCCTCATCCTCCCCGTCACCACCCATGCGATCAACGACGCCTGGATCCAGCGGGCCCTGCAGGGCGTGCGCGCAGCCACGTCCGCATCGTTGCGGCGCCTGTCCGGCGAACCGGACGCCGACCCGATGCCGCACGCCGCAGAGCTGGAGCTGCTGCTCGGGCGGGTGCGCCTCTCCCTCGCTCCGCTGGTCCACCCGCTCAGCCCCTTCCGGAGTCGCAAGGCCAGGGCGCGCCAGGTGCTGGCCCTGCTCGACGACTGCGCGGAGGAGGTCCGCGGGCTCACCGCGGTGGCGGCGGATCCGGCCGCGGGCCACGACGCCCGGCTCGCGGCGGCCTGCTGGCGCGTCGAGGCGGCCGTGGAGCGTCTGACCTCGCCGCGGGCCGGTCGTGCCGGTGCCGGACGCGGGGGGCCGGAGGAGGCGGTGGTCGCCCCGGCGGCGGGCCACGATGCGCTCGACCACGTCAGCGGCCTGGAGAAGCTCCTCGCGGCACTGGACGAACCGCTGCGCACGCCTCCGGGGTCCCTGCTGGTCCGTTCCTGAGGTTGCCGGCGGTGCCCGGCCCCGCGGTGCACCGGCGGGTCCGCCCCGCCCGCCCGGCCCACGGGAACCGGTCCTGCGGACGGTGACGGGCCCGGCCCGTCGCGCTCGGAGCGCTGGACGCCGGCCCAGGGGGGCGGACCGGTGCGCCGGGTTCCCCGCCCGGCTCCCGTTCCTTGCCGTTCGCCCCCGTGGGGTGCCGCCGTCCACCCCGGCTTTGGTCTAGACCGCCTGCTACCGTCGGCCCGACGAGACCGGTCGACCGGGACCGGGCCAACGGACAGGGAGACGCCGTGGGCGACACAGCAACGGATCGGGAGCAGCGCCGGGCACGGGCGTTCATCGGCTCCTTCACCACGGCCGGCGGACGCGGGGTGCTCGCCGCGGAGGCGGACGCGGAAACGGGGGCGCTGACGGTCACCGGAGCCTGCGACGCCGTCGCGGACCCCTCGTTCCTCGCGCTCGCCGGGTCGGTGCTGCACGCCGTGTCCGAGACCGACGCGGGTGCGGTGGCGGCCTTCGACGTCACCGGGCCCGCCCCCCGACCGCTCGGCCCGCCCGTCCCCGTCGACGGCTCGGGGCCCACCCATCTGGCGCTCGCCGCCGGCCACCTCCTGACCGCGAACTACTCTTCCGGCAGCGTCACCGTCCTGCCCCTCGCCGCAGACGGCACCGTTCGTCCCGCCACGACGGTCCTGCAGCACGAGGGCGGCGGCCCCGTGGTCGACCGGCAGGCCGGCCCGCACGCCCACCAGGTCCTCCCCGACCCCAGCGGGAACTGGATCGTCAGCGTGGACCTCGGCACCGACTCGGTGAGGATCTGCGCCCTCGATCCGGAGACCGGGACGCTCGCGCTCCACGGCGAGACCGCCCTGAGCCCCGGCACGGGGCCGCGCCACCTCGTCTTCCATCCGGCGGGCACGCACGCGTACGTCCTGAACGAACTGCGGCCCGCCCTCACCGTCTGTCGCTGGGACGCCGTCGAGGGCGTGCTCGAACCGCTCGGCGAGACGGCCGTCGTTCCCGAGGGGACGCCGGGGCCCGCCTACCCGTCCGGAGTGGTCGCCGCCCCCGACGGCCGCTTCCTGTGGGCCGCGGTGCGCGGAACCGACGGCATCGCGGTGCTCGCCCTGGACGGGGAGGGCGCTGTGGCGGAGTTGGTGGCCACCGTCCCCTGTGGAGGTTCCTGGCCGCGCGACCTGTCCCTCGACCCCTCCGGACGGTGGCTGTACGCGGCGAACGAGCGCTCCGGAGACGTCACCTGGTTCGCCCTCGACCCGGCGACCGGGATCCCGTCCCCAGCGGGTTCGGTCGCCGCTCCCGCTGCCTCCTGCATCGTCCTCGGCTGAGCTTCGGAGCGGGCCGCGGCCGGACACGACGAAGGGTCCACACCGGACGTTTTCCGGAGCGGACCCTTCCGTGTGACGCGGCAGCGCCGTCTCAGAGCGAGGGAGTGCCCTGCGACTGCTGCGGCGGAAGGCCGAGCGCGGTCGTGTACTGCGAGAGCACCAGCTTGCCGATGGCCGGGTAGGCCCCCAGCGGTTCGGCTGCGGCGCAGCCGGCTTCCTTCGCGGCCTCGTCGAGGAGGCCCTCGGCCAGCTCGGGGCCGATCAGGTACGGGGCGAGGGCCAGCTGCTCCGAGCCGGCTGCGCGCAGCTGCTCGGCCACCGAGGAGATGGAGCCCTCCTGGTCGAGCGCGGCGGCCATCACCGGGACGGCGAGGCGCGCGGCGAGAAGCATGCCGGTGATGCCGGCGGCCTGCACGGCTTCCTCGCCGCCGACCGTGGCCAGGATGATGCCGTCGGCGGCCGTCGCGACGGTGAACAGTCGGGCGCGGTCGGCGCGGGCGAGGCCCGCCTCGGAGAGGCGCACGTGCAGCGCCTCGGCGAGCAGCGGGTGCGGGCCGAGGACGTCGGTCAGTTCCGTGGTGTTGCCGCCGTCCATCAGGGCCTGGCGCACCTGGCGCATCTGGGCGCTGTCCGGGCCGGCGAGCAGCGGAACGACGACCGCGTCCGGCCCGGTCGGGGCAGTGGCCTCGCGACCGGCGGCCAGGGCCAGCTCGTACCGCTCGGTCCGCAGCTTGGCGGCGGCCGTGAGGACGGCCGTCAGGGACGGGTACTCGGCGTCATCGCCCTCCAGGAAGCCGATCGCGGCCTCCAGGCCGGGCAGCTCGGAGCGGGCGATGCTCACGACCTCTTCGGCCAGCGAGCGTATGGCGGACGACGGCGCGCCGGGAACGGCGAGAACGAGTGCGGGAGCGCCCTCGGGCGCCGCCGCGGGTTCGGGGCGACGGTGCCGCCCGGACTGGCGGGGTCGAGGCATTCGTACAGGCAGGCCGGAAGCAGGCCCAGTGGGGGTGCTCATGGCGCCGCATGCTACTGGTTTCGCCCGCCGCGCCGTTGGCTGAGGTGCGGTCGCGCGCCTTCTGCCCCCCTATGTCCGGTCTCGATCGGGGCCTCCGTTCCGTTTCCGTCCCGGAGGGGCGACCGGCGGGTCCGGGACGGCAGCGGCAGACCGCTTCCCACCTGCCCGGACGTCCCGCGCTAACGGGTTTCGGCGCCGAAGAGACGGAGGAGCGAAGGGTCCTCCGGCAGTCGCAGGGCATCGGCCGCGAGCGCGGTCGCGAGGGCCACCGCTCCGGCCAGTGGATCACCCGCCGCCCCTGCGGTCCGGGCCTGCGGAAGGACCGTGTCCAGCGCGACGCGCAGCGGCCCGAGCAGTGGCCCGCCCATCTTGAAGAGGCCTCCGGTGAGCGCCACCACGGCCCCCGGTCCCGTCGGGCACGCGGCCTCGGCCGCTTCGGCGATGTGCCTTCCGGCCCGTGTGAGGATCTCGGTCGCCACGGGATCCTGTGCGGCGGCGCAGGCCCCCACCTCCGGAGCGAAGGAAGCCAGTACTGCGGGCCGGTCCGTCCGCGGGTAGAGCACGCCCGGCAGACCTGCCGCCGGCCCGAAGAACGCCTCGGCCCGGGCCAGGAGCGCGGTCGAACCGCCGCGCCGGCCGTCATGGGCGCGCAGCGCCGCCTCCAGCCCCGCCCGGCCGATCCAGGCGCCGCTGCCGCAGTCGCCGAGGAGGTGCCCCCAACCGTCGACCCGTCGCCAGGAGGCCAGGTCCGTGCCCAGGGCGATCAGGCCCGTACCGGCCGCGACGACGACGCCCGGCCGCTGTCCGAGCGCCCCGGCGTACGCGGTGACGGCGTCCGCGGCGAGAGCCAGCCGCCGCACCCCCCAAGCCGCGGCGAACGCGTCCGGCAGCGCGGTCCGCAGCTCGTCCCCGAGGGTCGCCATCCCGGCGGCGCCGACGGCGACGGCGGCGATCGGCAGCCCGCCGGTGCGCTCCCGCAGGGCGGCGACGGCGGGCAGCACCTGTTCCAGGAAGTGGTCGGCGGAGATGCCGCCGGGGCCCGTGCGCACCGGCTCCCGCGAGGAGGCCGTCTCCAGGACGGCGCCGCTCTCCGCATCGGCCAGGGCGATGCGGAGCCCGGAACCGCCGGAGTCGACGCCGATGACCGAGGCGCCGGAGGAATCGCTCGTGGAACCTGCGGAACCCATGGAGACCACGGTGCACCATTCTCGGCGTCGGGGGCGGGAGCGGTGGAGGTCCGGACCGACCCCCGTTGTCACTGTAGGCCGGTAGAGTGACGGACCGTGACAGCACGACCGTTGAACGAACTGGTGGAGCCCGGTTGGGCGGAGGCGTTGGGCCCCGTTGCGGGGCGCGTCGCCGAGATGGGCGACTTCCTGCGGGCGGAGATCGCCGCCGGCCGGACCTATCTGCCGTCCGGGCAGAACGTCCTGCGGGCGTTCCAACAGCCCTTCGAGGAGGTGCGGGTACTGATCGTGGGTCAGGATCCCTATCCGACGCCGGGCATGGCGATGGGGCTCAGCTTCTCGGTCGCACCCGAGGTGCGCTCGCTGCCCGGCAGCCTGGAGAACATCTTCCGGGAACTGCACACCGACCTCGGCCTGCCCCGGCCGTCCAACGGCGATCTGACCCCGTGGACCCGTCAGGGCGTCCTGCTGCTCAACAGGGCGCTCACCACCGCCCCGCGCAAGCCGGCCGCCCATCGGGGCAAGGGCTGGGAGGAAGTGACGGAGCAGGCGATCCGTGCGCTCGCCGCCCGGGGCAAGCCCCTGGTGTCGATCCTCTGGGGGCGTGACGCCCGCAATGCCCGCCCGCTCCTCGGCGACCTTCCGGTGGTCGAGTCGGCGCACCCCTCCCCGATGTCGGCGGACCGCGGCTTCTTCGGCTCCCGTCCCTTCAGCCGGGCGAACGAGATGCTCCTCGGCATGGGGGCCCAGCCGGTGGACTGGCGCCTGCCCTGAGCGTTCCGGGGTCGGCCCCGGAACGCGACCCCGGCGTTCCGGCCGGTCGGCGAGGTCCGGTCACGGCCGTTCAGATCACCGCCGCCCGTACGCACAGCACGTCCGGCAGGTGCTGTGCCAGCACCTGCCAGGTGTCGCCGTCGTCGGCGCTCGCGTACAGCTCGCCGTTCCGGTTGCCGAAGTAGATGCCCGCCGGGTCCGCGTCATCGGTGCACAGGGCGTCCCGCAGCACCGTGCCGTAGTGGTCGCCCTCGGGCAGCCCCCGGCTCAACGGCTCCCAGGCGTCGCCCGCGTCCGTCGTGCGGTAGACGCGGCATCGGTGGTCGGCCGGGACGCGGTCGGAGTCCGCGGCGATAGGGAAGACGTACGCCGTGTCGGGGCGGTGTGGGTGCGCGGCGACGGCGAAGCCGAAGTCGGAGGGGAGGCCGTCCCCGATGTCGGTCCAGCTCGCACCCGCGTCATCGCTGCGGAACACGCCCCAGTGGTTCTGGAGGTAGAGCCGGTCCACGTTGACCGCGTCCTGGGCGATCTTGTGCACGCACTGCCCGAACTCCGGGTGCGGGTCCGGCAGGAACACGGCGGACACGCCACGGTTGGAAGGTTCCCAGGACGCCCCGCCGTTCCGGGAACGGAACACCCCCGCCGTTGACACGGCGACCGTGAGCGCGTCCGGGTCGTGCCGGTCGGTGATGACGGTGTGCACCGCTTCGCCGCCGCCGCCCGGCACCCAGCGGGAACGGGTCGGATGCTCCCACAGGGGACGGACGAGCGCGAACGACTCCCCGCCGTCCGTCGACCGGAAGAGCGCCGCGGGCTCCGTGCCGGCGTACACGACGTCGGGGGAGTGGGCGGGGGCCGGGTGCAGTTGCCAGACCCGTTCCAGTGACGCACCGGTGTCCTCGGGGAACCTCACCGCCGGCTTCGGCGGCTCGGTCCACGTCCTGCCGAGGTCGTCCGAGTGGAAGACGGAGGGGCCCCAGTGGCTGCTGTGCCCGCCGACGAGCACCCGTCGGACGGGGCGGCGGGTGTCGATGGCGACCGAGTACACCGCTTGCGCCGGGAAGGCGGGATCGTCGAATTCCCACCGTCCGCCGTGCCTCCGGCCGATGAAGAGACCCTTGCGGGTGCCCACGGTGAGGAGTACGTCGGGCATGGTCGCCACCTCCGGGACGCCGTCGTCACTGATGCGGTCAGTCTGCACCCGGCCACTGACAACCACCTCGGAGGCGCTCCCCGTTCGGCCCCGGATCAGATCGCCCAGGCGTACGGTGACGGGGCCGGCAACTCGCCGCCCAACGCGCGGGCGGTGCGGCGCGGCCAGGAGGCGTCGCGCAACAGTTCGCGGCCGAGCAGGACCGCGTCCGCCTCGCCGTTGGCGAGGATCTTCTCGGCCTGCTCGCCCTCGGTGATCAGGCCGACCGCAGCCACCGGCAGCCCGGTCTCCGCCTTGACGCGCGCGGCGAAGGGGACCTGGTAGCCGGGCCCCACCGGGATCTCGGCCGGTCCGCCGTTGCCGCCGCTGGAGACGTCGAGGAGATCGACCCCGTGTTCGCGCAGGAGCGCGGCGAAGCGCACGGTCTCGCCGACGGTCCAGCCCCGTTCGTCCAGCCAGTCGGTGGCGGAGATGCGGAAGAAGACGGGCAGTTCTTCCGGCCACACGGCCCGCACCGCGTCGACCACCTCCAAGGCGAAGCGGGTCCGGTTCTCGAAGGAGCCGCCGTAGGCGTCCGTGCGGTGGTTGCTGTGCGGGGAGAGGAACTCGCCGATGAGGTAACCGTGTGCGCCGTGCACCTCGACCACCTCGAAGCCTGCTTCCAGGGCGCGCCGGGCCGCGTCCGCGAACTGCGCGGTGATCTCCCGGATCCGCTCCGCGGTCAGCTCGGTCGGCACCGGGTATCCCTCGGCGAACTCGACCGGGCTGGGGCCGACGGGCTGCCAGCCGGTGCCCGGGGCGACCGGACCGCGACCTTCCCAGGGCCGGTTGGTCGAGGCCTTGCGTCCGGCGTGCCCGAGCTGGATGCCGGGTACGGTGCCGTGCTCCTTGAGGAAGCCGGTGATCCAGCGCAGCCCGTCGACCTGGGCGTCGTTCCAGAGTCCGAGGTCCGCCGGGCTGATGCGGCCCTCGGGGGCGACGGCGGTCGCCTCGACGAGGATCAGTCCGGCACCGCCGGTGGCCCGGGCCGCGTAGTGGGCGAAGTGCCAGTCGCCGGCGACGCCCGTCCGTGGTCCGGTGGTCTCCGCCGAGTACTGGCACATGGGCGCCATCCAGACCCGGTTGGGCACGGTCAGGGAACGCAAGGTGTAGGGCTCGAAGAGGGCGACGCTCATGACGGACTCCGTTTCGGGATGCCTCGAAGGTCCTCGTACGATAGTCATCGTAGTACGGGGACTGTCAAACTACGAGGATTCTCGTACAATGGATCCCACCCCGGATGAAGTGGAGCCGCCGCGTGACGACCACCACGAACCCGCGCGTCCTCGAGCACCCCGCGCGCGATCGGATCCGCCTCGAAGAGGTGCTGCACGCGCTCTCGGACGCGGTGCGCCTGAGGATCGTGCGGGACATGGCGCGTGAGGGGGTCGAACTGAGCTGTTCGCACTTCGACCTCCCGGTCACCAAGTCCACGACCACGCACCACTTCCGGGTGCTTCGCGAGAGCGGCGTCATCCAGCAGGTGTACCGCGGCACGGCCAAGCTCAACGCGCTCCGCAGGGAGGACCTCGACGCCCTCTTCCCCGGCCTCCTCGACTCCGTCCTGGCCTCGGTCGACGCGCAGGCGGAGCGAGAGGGGGGCGAGGGCTGACCCCCGCCCCTCCGTCGAGCGGCTGCGGCTACATCGAGCGCATGCGGTCGATCTCCGCGGTCTGCTGGGCGATCACGTCGTTCGCCATCTCCTCCACGAGGACGTCGTTTCCCTTCCCCAGGGCCTCGACCGCCATCGTCACGGCCCCCTCGTGGTGCGTGATCATGAGCTTCAGGAAGAGCGTGTCGAAGGTCCCGCCCTTCGCGTCCGCCAGCTCCCGCAGTTGCTCCTCGGACGCCATGCCCGGCATCGAACGGTGGTCGTGACCGTCCTGCTCGCGCGGTCCTCCGTTGTTTTTCAGCCAGGCTTCCATCGCGTCGATCTCCGGGCGCTGTGCCGCCGCTATCCGCTCGGCGACCTTCCGCACCCGGGGGGAGGAGGCCCGTTGCGGGGCCAGGTCCGTCATCGTCAGGGCCTGCCGGTGGTGCACCGTCATCATCTGCACGTAACGGAAGTCCGCACCGTTCGGCCGCTCGTCGGGGAGGAGGCGGGCGGCCTCCTCGGGGGATATCCGGCGGGCCGGTTCACCAGGCCTTCCCGGTGCCACGACCGTCGGGCCGGTCGGGGTCGAGGCCTGCTGTTCCGCTTCCGGCCCCGACTCGCAGGCGCTCAGGGCGAGTGCGGCGGCGAGGGGCAGGCCCAAGGCGGCGATGACGCGCTGACGGAAGGTCAACAAGGCGATCTCCAGGTGTGCTTGAGGGAGCGACGGCCGCTCCTAGCACTTTCACCGGGGGGTCGGTCGAAAACCTTCCAGGTGTCCACATGGCCATCTGTTGAGATGGTCATGGCAAGGAAGATACTGCCCGGGTCCCACACCCGTTCACAGCCGAACGGACACCAGGGAGGACGGAGTGACTTCGTTGCGTACCCCGCGTACCACCTCCGACACGCGCGACGTGCGCGCCCGGTTCAGACGACCGGGCGCGGCGTCCGTCGCCGCCGGGCTGCTGGCGGCCCTGCTCGCGGCCAGCCCGGCGGCAGCCATCCCCGACCCCGGGTACCCGCCCTCCACGCGGGGCGTCGCAGCCCCGCAGCGGACGGTCGGGGAGGGCTCCGCCGCGCAGGCCGGTGAGGTGCCCGGTGTGGACGAGATCGTCCACACCCCGAACATCGAGCACCTCGCGAACGTCCCCAAGGACGCCCTCAAGGGCTTCAACACGGACCTCGCCTTCCAGGGCGAGTACGCCTTCGCCGGGAACTACGACGGCTTCCGGATCTTTGACATCGGCAACCCGAAGGACCCGAAGACCGTCGCCCAGGTGCTCTGCCCCGGATCCCAGAACGACGTCTCCGTCTCCGGGGACCTCCTCTTCCTCTCCACCGACTCCTCCCGGAGCGACGACTCGTGCACCAGCACGACGCAGCCCGCCTCGGTGAAGGAGTCCTGGGAGGGCATCAAGATCTTCGACATCAGCGACATCGCCAACCCCCGGTACGTCGCAGCCGTCGAGACCGCCTGCGGTTCGCACACCCACACGATCCTGCCCAAGGGCAAGGACGTCTACGTGTACGTCTCCTCGTACTCCCCCAACGTGGCCTTCCCGGACTGCCAGCCCCCGCACGACGGCATCTCCGTCATCAAGGTGCCCCGCAAGGCGCCGGAGCGGGCTGCGGTCGTCAACTTCCCCGTCCTCTTCCCCGGCGAGGGGCCGGACGGCGGCGGCAACCCGGGCGCGCCCACCCATCCCGGCGTCTCCAAGACCACGGGCTGCCACGACATCACCGTGTTGCCGGGGGAGGACCTCGCCGCCGGCGCCTGCATGGGGGACGGCATCCTCTTCGACATCAAGGACCCCGAGCACCCGCGGGTCATCGACCAGGTCCAGGACAACGTCAACTTCTCCTTCTGGCACTCCGCGACCTTCAACCAGAAGGCGAACAAGGTCGTCTTCACCGACGAGCTCGGCGGTGGCGGCGGAGCCACCTGCAACGCCGCCGTCGGCCCGAACCGGGGCGCCGACGGCATCTACGACATCGTCGGCAAGGGCGACCGGCGCAAGCTCGTCTTCCGCAGCTACTACAAGATCCCGCGCCACCAGGCCGACACCGAGAACTGCGTCGCCCACAACGGCTCCCTCATCCCGGTCAAGGGCAAGGACCTCATGGTCCAGGCCTGGTACCAGGGCGGCGTCTCCGTCTGGGACTTCACCGACTCGACCGCACCGAAGGAGATCGCCTACTTCGAGCGCGGCCCGCTCTCCGCAACCGGTCTTTCCGTGGGCGGCTCCTGGTCCGCGTACTACTACAACGGCCACATCTACTCGAACGACATCGCCAAGGGCTTCGACGTCCTGAAGCTCTCCGACCGGCGCACGGACCCGGCGAAGCGGATCCGGATGGACCGTCTGAACGTCCAGTCCCAGCCGGACTACTTCGACCTCGACGACTGACCGGAGGAGTGACGGCCGGCCGGGTGCCGGGGTGACGGAGCGCCGTCGGGCGGACCCCCGTCCGGCGGCGTCCCCGCCTCCCAGTCGAGTCCGTACCGCTGGAACAGCTCCGACCGCAGGCGCGCCAACGGCATCGGGGCCCCCGGCAGCAGCACCGCCACCACCGCGCCCATCAGCAGGGCGCGCAGGAGCGGGTAGTCCGTGTCCACGTCCGCGGAGCCGTACCGCGTGACCGTGTCCCGCAGCAGGAAGGCCAGGCGCTGCTGCTCCTGATCCTGCACGAAGCCTTCGGCCTGCAGGATCAGTGCCATGTGCGTCCGCATCAGGGTGGGCCGCTCCACTGCGAGCCCCAGGATCGCGTCGATCGCGCGGGCCAGCCGCTCGTGGCCGTCCTCCGTGCGGGGCTCGCGCTCCAGCGCCGCCTCCAGGGTGCGGTGCATCAGTCTGTGCACCGCTGCCTG
The DNA here is from genome assembly GCF_042742855.1 of Streptomyces sp. NPDC058877. Lineage (NCBI taxonomy): Bacteria > Bacillati > Actinomycetota > Actinomycetes > Kitasatosporales > Streptomycetaceae > Streptomyces > Streptomyces sp. NPDC058877. The sequence goes on from NZ_JBHYMF010000076.1 coordinate 25,132, forward strand.
GAGCAGCTGCCGCTTGCCCGGGAAGTAGTAGGAGATGAGTCCCCGCGCCGTCCCGGCCCGTTCCGCGATGTCGCCGAGCGTCGTCGCTTCGTAGCCGTGCGCGTCCACCAGCTCCACGGTGGCCTGGAGAATCCGCTCCCGCGACCGACGGCGGAGCTCTTCATTGACCGATGGGCTACGCGGGGACATGCTGGACTCCTGCGTTGACTGGCTGCCGGCCAATATACTCGGCGCATCCCGTCGTCATGCCCCCGTGGCAGGACGACGGGCAGGCCGTCTGTTCTGGGCGACACGGGGGATCGTCCAGAACAGGCGGTTTCACTCCTCTTCTCCCATTCTGCTCCCGCTGCTTCCCGGGTCGGCGGTGTCGTCCTCGCCCTTCTTTCCGGCCCTCCACGCGCCCCTGCGGTACCCGAGCACCGCTGTGACCACGCAGCACCAGCCGAGCAGCCAGCCCTCCAGGACGTCCGAGGGCCAGTGCACGCCCAGGTAGACCCGGGTCCAACCGACCCCGAGCACCGAGGCCACGGCAACGCCCGCCAGGGTGCCCCAGCCGCGCCACCCGGCCCGCCAGTGCAGGGCGAGGACCCACAGCAGCAGCCCGCAGGCGACCGTCGCCGTCAGGGCGTGCCCGGACGGGAAGGCGGCGTACTGAGCGGAGTCGACGGGGTCGCTCCACCGGGGCCTGTCCCGCCCGACCAGTGCCTTGAGCCCCTGCTCCAGCCCGACGGCGAACAGGAGGGTGCCGACCACCCAGAGCGCCGCCCTGCGCTCCCGCCGCCACCACAGCAGCACGGCCGCACCGGCGCCCAGGGCGCGCATCGTCCAGGGGTCCCACGCCCAATCGCTGAGCACACGGTTGAGGCGGGTGAACCCGGGGTGGGCGAGGGCGCTCCGGTGGAGCGCCTCCGCGACCGACCGGTCGAAGGAGAGCAGCGGCGACCATTGCACGGCGACGAGCAGGAGCAACAGGGCGGCCAGGACTCCGGATGCCACGGCTGAGGTGCGCATGAGCCGATCCTGCCCGACCGGGCGCGCCCCGCGTGTCCCGGCGGGGCCCCGTGTCCCGCCGGTTTCGGGTCCCCCGCCCTGCGCCGTCCGGTCGGCCTTCGTGGTGAGGGTCGCCACGCGTCGTTACCCCAGGGTGCGGAGCACGGGCGCGAAGGCCACGAGCACCGGGACCACGGGGACCAGGGACGCGGCTGCCGTCAGTCGCAGCCGGCGCCCGGCCGTGAGTCGGGGAGTGGCCGTGAGCAGGCGGTTCACCCGCTGCGGCAGATCGGCCTCAGGGGTGTGGCCGGGGCCGAACACGCCGCGGTCCTCGTTCAGTTCGACCAGGGCGAGGGCGACCGTCAGGCGCCCGAACCGACGCGAGGCCACGTCGTCGGCGGCCAGTTCCACCAGTCGGTGCATCTCTTCGCGGAAGGCGGTGAAGACGGGGATGCCCGGGAAGCCCGCGGCCAGCGCCGTCGAGCAGTGCAACAGCCAGTCGTGCCGGGCCCTGGCGTGCCCCTGCTCGTGCGCCAGGACCGCGTCCAGCTGGCGTCCCTTCAGGCGTTGCAGCGCCGCCGTGGTGATGACCAGTCGGGGCGTCGGCCCCGCCATCCACCAGACGTCCGCCCGCTCGCCCTCCAGCACCACGAGCCGCTCGCTGCGCGGCTGCTCCCCGGGGAGCAGGGGAGCACGGACCAGCAGCTCGTTGCGGCGCTGTCGCCGCCGGGCACGGGCCCGCCCGACCTCCCGGCCGAGCATGGCCCCGGACCAGAGCCCACCGGCCGCCAGGAGCACGGCGAGCACCGCGGACCAGGGGCCGGTCGTGGTGAGTTCGTAGGCGTCGACCACTGCGCGCGGTGCGGGTGCGAAGACCTGGCCGCGTACGCCCTGCCAGGCCGTCGAGGCGCTGAAGGTCATGGAGAGCGCGAAGCTCAGCAGCACGGTGGCCACCGTGCACTGCCACGCCCACAGGGCCACCACGGGTTCTCGCTCCACCCAGTCCGCCCGGGCCAGGAGGCGGGGGGCCACGAGGGCGGTCAGGACGCCGAGCAGGAACAGCGCGAGGGAGACCCACATGGGCTCAGCCTATGAGCGCGGTACTCGACGGGGGTATGCCCTCGGACGGCAAGTGACGTACGCCACGGTTTGATTGACCGGAGTGCCCTGGCGTCGGGCCGAACGGTGCCGGGGTCTCTTGGGCGGCTGCGGCCTCACAGGGTGAGCAGCATCGCGAACATGGCGAGCGCCATCGAGAGCCGGCAGGCCAGGGCCAGCTCGGGCCGGTTCGTCCAGGCGGGGCCGGGAACACCGACGGTTGCTGCTGCCGCCACCGGCACGATGCGCGCTCCCGCGTGCAGCGCGTAGCCCGCGTAGTAGAGGAGGAGTCCGCCGGTGAGCAGGGGGACGCCGCCCGGTGCCCCCGCCCCGTGTCCCGCATGTCCCGCGTGGGCCTCCGACCCGCCGGGCACTCCCATCGCCACGGCCATGTAGACCATGGCGAGCGAACCCACCAGGTGGTGCAGGTGGTGACCGCCGCGTCGAACCGCCAGGAGGCCGTGCAGCGCTGCTGCGCCGAACACCGTCGCGTACACGGCCCAGCTCCAGTCGGGCGGCGTCAGCACCGCGGCGGGCAGTGCCATGAAGGCCATTCCGAACCCCATCACCGCCTCACTGCCCGCGGCCCGTCGCTCCTCCCTCGCACGGCCGCGCATCCGCAGCAGGCAGTACGCGCCGGTGGCTGCGCACAGTGCGACCAGGAGCCACCCGGACAGCGCCGGTCCGTGCACGGCCCACCTCCCCCTCGATGCCGTCCCTTCCCGAAGCCATGCCCGCGTGTCGTGCGTCGCACGCGGGCGCACGGGCGCGCACGGATGTACGAGGGGGAGCGGAAGGCGCGCGGGTTAGGCTCGGGGCGATCGCGCACGTCGATCGTCAACGCCCGAGGGGAGCCCCGCAGCATGGACACCGTCACGTCCCGGGAGACCGGCCGGATCAGCTATCGCGAAGCGGTCCTCGACGACGTACCGGCCCTCGTGCCGCTCGTCGAGTCGGCCTACCGGGGCGACGCCAGCCGGGCCGGTTGGACCACGGAGGCGGACATCCTGCAGGGGCAGCGCACCGACCGCGAGGGCGTCGCCGGTGTCATCACCGCTCCCGGGAGTCGACTCCTGGTGGTGGAGCGGGACGGAGAGGCCGTCGCCTGCTGCCAGTTGGAGCACCGGGGGGAGGCGGCCTACTTCGGGATGTTCGCAGTCCGGCCCGAGTTGCAGGGCGCGGGTCTGGGCAAGCAGGTCCTCGCCGAGGCCGAGCGCCGGGTGCGCGAGCTCTGGGATGTCCGGGAGATGCACATGACGGTGATCTCGGTGCGAGCGGAGCTGATCGCCTGGTACGAGCGGCGCGGCTACCGGCGCACCGGGCGCATGACCCCGTTCCCCTACGGTGACGAGCGGTTCGGGCTGCCCCAGCGCGACGACCTGGAGTTCGAGCTGCTGATCAAGCCGCTGAACTGACCCCGGCGCGGCGGAAGCGTGGCTTCCACCCTGACGGACAGGAAAAAATCCTGCCGTCGGGGGGGTCCTGCCGAATAATTTCTCTTGCTCCCCTTGTGTGAAAGAAGCGCCGATGGTTACCGTGTTTTGACGCAAGGTTCTCCTGTGGAGGAAGAGGCATGACGGAAATTCTTGTGCAGGACGTGACCGGTGGGGAGATATCCACCGATGCCCGGGTGGTCGACCACCCGGCTTGGACCGAGCTCAAGAATGCCGTGGAGGAGATCCGTCCCTGGCAGAGCGCAGACGGTTCCATCGACTTCGACGCCGAGGGCGCCCCCGCCCGCGCGCTGGTCGAGCTCACCGTGGACCGCCTCGTCGCGGCCGTGGAGCAGCTCTCCCCGCTCGTGCCGCACGACGGTGCGTACCACCGCGCCCTCATCGCCGACCTGCGTAAGTGGGTCGAGGGCGGATTCGTCGTGCCCGACTTCCTGGACTCCCTGATGGAGTTCCACCCGGCCGCGGGGCGGGCCGACGGGCTCCAGCACCTCGTGCTCTTCCCGATGTACACGCAGAACGGCAACCCGGACCGCAACTTCGAGGCCGTCGTGCTCCGCATGGTCTGGCCGGAGTGGCTCTCCGAGCTGGAGCGCACCCGCTACGACAACCCCGGCTTCTGCGGCATCACCTTCGAGGACTTCACCGCCGGGTACGACACCAACTCGGCCGTCCTCTTCCCGGAGACCGTCGCCGTCCGTGAGGTTCCCGAGCGCTTCACCTGGGGCGGCATCTTCTGCGACCGCGAGGCCGCGCGCTTCCGCAAGGTCACTGAGGCCGCCGTCGACACCCTCGGCATCGACCTGCCCGAGGACATCGCCGCCATGGTCGGCGACCAGAAGCGCTGCGAGCAGGCCTTCGTCCTCTGGGACATGGTCCACGACCGCGCCCACAGCCGCGGCGACCTGCCCTTCGACCCCTTCATGATCAAGCAGCGCCAGCCCTTCTGGATGTACGGCCTGGAGGAGCTCCGCTGCGACCTCACCGCCTTCAAGGAGGCCGTGAAGCTGGAGTCCGAGGGCAACGTGCACGGCCGTGACGTGCAGTACGCGGTCCTCTTCGACCGCATGTTCCGCTTCCCGCTCACCGGTGACCGCAACCGCAACTACGACGGTCTGGGCGGCCAGCTCCTCTTCGCGTACCTCCACAAGAACGACGTGGTGCGCTGGACGGACAACATCCTCACCATCGACTGGCAGCGCGCACCCGAGGTCACCAACCGCCTCTGCGGCGAGATCGAGACCCTCTACCGCGACGGCATCGACCGCCCGAAGCTCGTCCACTGGTTCAAGGCGTACGAGTTCGTCTCCACCTACCTCGCCCCGCACCCGGGATCGAAGTGGGCCAAGGGTCCCGACGCCCTCGACCTCTCCCTCCCGCCGCGCAAGCTCGTCGACGACGTGCTTCCGGACGAGTTTCCGCTCAGCATGTTCTTTGAGGCCCTCGCCAAGAAGATGAAGGGCGTGATCGCCGACACCAAGGGCATCACCGCCGCCGACGTCTCTCGGACCGAGCAGGCCGCCGCGTGAGCGTACCTACGGAGCACACGGAGGAGGCGTCGCCCATGAACGCCAACGGAAACGGCGGGCCGCTCGACGGCGCCGTCATCGCGGTCGCCGGTGCGGCCGGGCCCGCGGGCCGAGCCGCCCTGCTGCGCCTCGCCGAGGCGGGCGCGACGGTCGTCGCCTCCGACGCCGACCCGACGCGCCTCGCGGAGGCCGTCGACGCCGCCCGCTACGCCCACGGTGGGGCCAAGGTCATCGGCGACACGGTCGACCTCCTCGACCTGGGCGCCACGCGTGACTGGGCCGAGAAGACCGAGAAGGAGTTCGGCCGGATCGACGGACTGGTCCACCTCGTCGGCGGCTGGCGCGGCAGCTCCTCCTTCACGGAGACCGACCTCCGGGACTGGGACTTCCTGGAGAAGCTCCTGATCCGCACCGTCCAGCACACCTCGCTCGCCTTCCACGACGGGCTGCTGCGCGCCGGCGGGCGCGGTCGGTACGCCCTGGTCAGCCAGGTCGGTGCCCACAAGCCGCTCGCCAACAACGCCGCGTACAACGCCGGCAAGGCGGCGGCCGAGGCGTGGACCCTGGCCATGGCGGACTCCTTCCGCAAGCTGGGGGGCGACGACGGCCCGCAGGCGGCGGCTGCGATCCTGGTGATCAAGGCATTGGTGCACGACGCCATGCGCGCCGAGCGCCCCAATGCGAAGTTCGCGGGCTTCACCGACGTCAAGGACCTGGCCGACGAGATCGTCGGCCTCTGGGACAAGCCCGCCCAGGAAGTGAATGGACAGCGCCTGTGGCTGACCCCCAAGCCGTGACAGCGGCACTCGGCCCCAGGACCGACGCGCGTCGTCACCACGACCCGTCGGTCCGGGGCTTCGCCAGCGACAACTACGCCGGCGCCCACCCCGAGGTCCTCGCCGCCCTCGCCCTCGCCAACGACGGTCACCAGGTCGCGTACGGCGAGGACCAGTACACCGAGCACCTCCAGCGGATCGTGCACAGCCACTTCGGCCCGACCGCCGAGGCCTTTCCGGTCTTCAACGGAACCGGGGCGAACGTGACCGCCCTCCAGGCGCTCACCGACCGCTGGGGTGCCGTCGTCTGTGCTGAGAGCGCCCACATCAACGTGGACGAGGGCGGCGCGCCGGAGCGGATGGGCGGCCTCAAACTGCTCACCGTCCCCACTCCGGACGGCAAGCTCACCCCCGAGCTCATCGACCAGCAGGCCTGGGGCTGGGAGGACGAGCACCGGGCCATGCCCCAGGTCGTCTCGATCACCCAGAACACGGAGCTCGGCACCGTCTACACGGTGGACGAGATCCGCGCGATCGTCGAGCACGCCCATGCCAAGGGCATGAAGGTGCACCTTGATGGTGCCCGCATAGCCAATGCCGCGGCCTCGCTGGACGTTCCGATGCGGGCGTTCACCAATGCGGTCGGCGTGGACGTGATCTCGTACGGCGGGACGAAGAACGGCATGCTCTTCGGCGAGGCCGTCATCGTCCTCAACCCGGACGCGGTCAGCCACATGAAGCACCTGCGCAAGCTGTCCATGCAGCTCGCGTCGAAGATGCGCTTCGTGTCGGTGCAGCTGGAGGCCCTCCTCGCGAAGGACCTGTGGCTGCGCAACGCCCGCCACGCCAATGCGATGGCCCAGCGCCTCGCCGCCGGGGTGCGCGGCCTCGACGGGGTGGAGATCCTCTATCCGGTGCAGGCCAACGCGGTCTTCGCCCGGCTGCCGCACGAGGTGACGCGACGGCTGCAGGAACGCTTCCGCTTCTACTTCTGGGACGAGAGGGCCGGCGACGTCCGCTGGATGTGCGCCTTCGACACCACGGAGGACGACGTGGACGCCTTCCTCCAGGCACTGAAGGAAGAACTGGCCCGCTGATCGGGCGACGGCACGCAAGCGCGGTCGGACGGG
>NZ_JBHYMF010000077.1:0-31963 GCF_042742855.1 Streptomyces sp. NPDC058877
GTCCGTACCCCGTCTCACGGGGTACGGACCGGGGCTTCGCCCTTCTCCGGCACCCGGGGCCCGCTCGCCTGAGATGCCGGGTCCGGGTCCGTCGTGCCATGGTGGAGGGGAGGCGCGGCCGGGCCGTGTGCGCCGGTTCTGCCTCCGGTGCGCCCTCCCGCAGGGTGATCCTGCCGGTCTAGCGTCGACCGCGGGAGGCGGCCATGGTACGGCGACGGGTTCCGCTGGTGACGCTTGCGCTGCTCGCGTGCGGGGTGGCGGCCGGCGGACTCTGGTGGTGGGCGGTACTGCGCCTGCTGCTCGTACCGGACGGGGCCGGGCCGGTCGAGGGAGCAGTGGCTGCGGGCGGCTGGGGGCTCAGTCTGCTGCCGGTCCACGTGGCTGCGGCATCGGGGCGCCGCGGCACGGTGTCCGGTGGTGTCACCAGGGCATGGCGACGCCGCCGTTGGGGCGCAGGATCTGGCCGGTCATGAAGGCGGAGGCGTCGGAAGCGAGGTACAGGACCGCGTGGGCGATGTCCTCGGCCTCGCCGACCCGACCCAGCGGAGAGCGGCGGACCATCGCGACCTCGGCCTGCTGCTGGGCCGCCGGCTCGCGACGGTCCGTCATGGGGGTGCGGACCCAGCCCGGGGCGACCGCGTTCACCCGGATGCCGTGCGGCCCCGCCTCCGTCGCCAGTGTCTTCGTCAGTTGGACGACGGCCGCCTTGGTGGCGCTGTAGCAGAGGAGGCCGGGGCTCGCGGTGTCCACTGCGCCCGAGGCCATCGTCACGATCGAACCGGACACCGCGGCCGAGAGCATCGAACGGGCCGCCTCTTGGCAGGAGTAGAGCACCCCTTTGAAATTGACGGCGAGGAGGCGGTCGAGGTCTTCGTCCCGGGTGTCCAGGACCGTGCTCGTGTGCATGGTTCCGGCGATGGCGGCCATGACGTGGAGGGGTCCCGCCGAGCGGACGGCGGCGGAGAGGGCGGCGCGATCGGTGACGTCCAGGTGGTGTGTGCGTGCGGTACCGTCCTGCCGGGCGATCAGATCTGCTGTTTCCCCGAGGCCGTCCGCGTCGCGGTCCGCGCAGTGGACGGTGGCGCCCGCCCGGGCGAGGAGTTCTGCACTAGCGCGCCCGATGCCGCTCGCGGCGCCGGTGACGAACGCGGTGCGACCGCTCAGGTCGTACGCCGGAAGAGTCGTCATGTCCGGACCGTACGACTGAATCTGATGGATCGTCAATTGTCGGGTGAGTTCCCCCGGGGGCCCCGCTGGCAGCCGGGGCACCAATAGGTGATCCGGTCGCCGAGCTCCGCCCTGCGGATCGCGGCTCCACAGCGGAGGCAGGGCTTGCCCTCCCGACCGTAGACGTGGAGGGGAACACCGGGGCGACGGGTCGTCGTGGTGCGCCGGTCCGGCCGGTCCTTGTTCGCCTCCAAGAGGCGGTGGGCGGTGGCGACCAGGCGGGCCGGAACCCCGGGTGCCAGCTCGCCGACCGGAAGCCAGGGGGTGACCGACGCGAGGAAGGCCAGCTCGGACTTGTACACGTTGCCGATGCCAGCCAGGTTCCGCTGGTCGAGCAGGGCCTCGCCCAGCGGCCTCGCCGGATCGGTGCCGAGCCTCCGGACGGCTTCCCCGGGATCCCAGTCGGGGCCGAGCAGGTCCGGGCCGAGGTGGCCGACGACCCGGGACTCCTCGACGCTGCGGAGGAGCTCCAGGACGGGGAGGCGGTAGCCGTACGCGGTGTGCTCGGCGTTTCCCAGGACCGCCCTGATCTGGTGGTCGGGGCCGCCGCGCGGGCGCTGCCCGGTGGCGTAGACACGCCAGGCCCCGTCCATCCGCAGGTGTGAATGGAGCGTGAGGCCGCCCTCGATCCGGGCGAGCAGGTGCTTGCCGCGAGGAGTGACGTCGAGGAGGACGCGACCGGTGAGATCGATGGTCGCGAACCGCGGCACCCGGAGGTCCGCCCGGGTCAGGGGCCGACCGGCCAGCGCGGTGTGCAGACGGTGCGCGGTCTGCCAGACGGTGTCTCCTTCGGGCACGGATCCATTGTGCGGGGACGGCCCTCCGCCGCACCTTTGAGGGGCACGGCGATTCGGCCCCTCCCCCTCCCGCAGACCGCCCCACCGCCCGTCGAGGAGGCGGACCGGCCGCGTGACCGGCGCGGGACGGCGGGGCCTACGGCCGGCACGGGGCTCAAGGACGGAGACGGAGGCCTCTGGGGGTGGCGAGGAACCCGGCAGCTTCCAGGCAGCGGGCCAGGGGCGAGGTCAGTGCGGGAGCGCCGTTGACGCGCTCCACGGTGAGCGTGCCGAGCATGCCCGCCCTGGCCGACGCGGCCAGCGCCTCCGCCGCCGCCACCAGCGCCGGATCGTCCGGACGGGTCGGCCAGGACAACAGGGTCTTCCCGCCGCGCTCCACGTAGAGCGTGAGCTCGCCGTCGACCAGGACGACCATGGCACCCGCCTTGCGCCCCGGCTTGTGCCCGGCGTCCGTCGGGGGCTCGGGCCAGTTCAATGCCGCCCCGTAAGCATTCGCCGGGTCAGCCGCCGCGAGGACCAGGGCCTGGTGCCCGGCCGTCCCGGTGCCCCGCTCACGGGCGGTCGCCGCGGCCCGCAGCCGGTCCACCGCCCCGTCCATCGCGAACTGGGCCGCGCCGAGTCCCTCCACCACGTAACCGCGACGGGCCTGCCCGTTGTCCTCGAAGGCGGCCAGGATCCGGTAGGTGGCGGAGAAGCCGCCCGCGACCCCCTCGGCGACCACCGCGCCCCGGGTGACCACACCGTGCCGGTCGAGGAGGGTGCGGGCGAGTGCGTGTGCGCGGTGCGTCGGGTCGGGCTCCACGGACGGCAACAACGACCAGCGCCCCGAGACCGTGGGCGGGCCGGTGCGGGAGACCGGCCGCGTGGAGGCCGTCAGGGCGCCGTACCGCCCGCGGGGGACGGAGCGGCGTGCGCGGTGGGCGGTGGAGCCGGCCGTGCGGCCCGAACCGAGCAGAGCCCGCAAGGGGGCCAGGGTGTCGTTGGTGAGCCGACCCGACCAGGCCAGGTCCCAGAGGGCGTCGGCGAGCTGCGGGTCGGTGGCGTCCGGGTGGGTGGTGGCCCGGACCTGGTCGGCGATCTGCCGGAAGAACAAGCCGTATCCGCCGGAGAGCGCGGTGAGCACCGACTGGTGCAGGGCGGACTGATCCAGCGGGTGTGGCGACGGCAGGAGCAGGGGGGCGGCGTCCGCCAGGTACAGGGAGACCCAGCCGTCCTTGCCGGGCAGCCCTCCGGCCCCCGCCCACACCACCTCCCCGGTGGTCGTCAGCTCGTCGAGCAGCGCGGGAGAGTAGTCGCGCACCCGGGACGGCAGGATCAGCTTCTCCAGGGCCGAGGCCGGGACCGGTGCGCCCTGGAGCTGCTCGATCGTGCGGACCAGACCGTCGATGCCGCGCAGGCCACCGCCGCCCAGGTGCTGCCACTGCGGCAGGAAGGTGGCGAGGGCGGCCGGGGGAACCGGCTCCAGCTCGTGCCGCAGGGCCGCGAGGGAGCGACGGCGGAGCCGGCGCAGGACGCTCGCATCGCACCATTCCTGGCCGATGCCCGCGGGATGGAACTCACCCTGGACGACCCGCCCGGAGGCTGCCAGGCGCTGGAGCCCGCCGTCCGTGACCGCAGCACCCAGGCCGAAGCGGTCCGCCGCGTCGGACGAGGTGAACGGACCGTGCGTGCGCGCGTATCGTGCGAGCAGGTCGCCCAGCGGATCCTTGACCGGTTCGGTGAAGGCCTCGGGCACGCCCACCGGCAGGGCCGTGCCCAGCGCGTCCCTGAGACGACCGGCGTCTTCGATCGCAGCCCAATGCTCCGCGCCTGCGATCCGCACCCGGATCGCCCGGCGGGCCCGGCACAGCTCCTCGGCCCCATCCGGCTCGGCGCCGCGCTCGACGAGTTCGGCGTCGGTCAACGGCCCCAGGACCCTCAGCAGGTCGGCGACGCCCTCCAGGTCCTTGACCCGTCGGTCCTCGGTCAGCCACTGGAGCTCCCGCTCCAGCTCCTTCAGGACCTCGGGGTCGAGCAGTTCGCGCAGTTCGGCCCGGCCCAGGAGCTCGGCCAGCAGTCGTGAGTCCAGGGAGAGGGCGGCAGCCCTCCGCTCGGCGAGCGGAGAGTCCCCCTCGTACAGGAACTGCGCCACGTAACCGAAGAGCAGCGACCGGGCGAAGGGGGACGGCTCGGGAGTGGTGACCTCGACGAGCCGGACCCTACGGGCCTCGATGTCCCCCATCAGTTCTTCGAGGCCGGGGAGGTCGAAGACGTCCTGGAGGCACTCGCGGACGGCTTCGAGGACGATCGGGAACGAGCCGAACTCACTCGTCACCTGGAGGAGCTGCGCCGCCCGCTGCCGCTGCTGCCAGAGCGGGGTGCGCTTGCCGGGATTGCGCTTGGGCAGCAGCAGGGCGCGGGCGGCGCACTCGCGGAAACGGGAGGCGAACAGTGCGGAACCGCCCACCTGATCGGTGACGAGCTGGCCGATCTCGTCCTTGTCGAAGAGGGCGTCCGCCGCATCGACGGGCGGCTTGTCCGCGTCGTACGTCGCGTCCGGGTGCCGCTCCGCCGCGGCCGGCTCGTGATCGAGGAGGTCCAGGCCCATGTCCAGGCCCATCAGGTCGGCGTCCGGCAACCGCAGCACGATGCCGTCGTCCGCGTGCATGACCTGCGCGTCCATCCCGTACCGCTCGGTGAGCCGCGCCCCGATCGCCAGCGCCCACGGGGCGTGCACCTGCGCCCCGAACGGCGAGTGGATGACGACTCGCCAGTCCCCGAGCTCGTCTCGGAAGCGCTCGACGAGGATCGTCCGGTCGTCCGGCACGTGGCCACAGGCATCGCGCTGCTCCTTGAGGTAGGCGAGCACGTTGTCCGCGGCCCAGGAGTCCAGGCCCGCGGCGAGCAACCGCAGCCGTGCGTCCTCCTCCGCGAGGGCGCCGACCTCGCGGAGGAACGCGCCCACCGCCCGCCCCAGCTCCAGTGGCCGGCCCAGCTGGTCGCCCTTCCAGAACGGCAACCGGCCCGGCACGCCAGGCGCGGGGGAGACCAGTACCCGGTCCCGGGTGATGTCCTCGATCCGCCACGAGGTCGTGCCGAGCGTGAAGACGTCGCCGACGCGCGACTCGTACACCATCTCCTCGTCGAGCTCCCCGACCCGACCGCCTCCCTTCTTGGGGTCCGCCCCCGCGAGGAACACGCCGAAGAGGCCGCGGTCCGGGATCGTTCCGCCCGAGGTGACCGCGAGCCGCTGCGCCCCGGGCCGCCCCGTGACCGTCCCGGCGACCCGGTCCCAGACCACGCGCGGGCGCAGCTCCGCGAAGGCGTCCGAGGGATAGCGGCCCGCCAACATGTCGAGGACCCCGGTGAACGCCGACTCGGGCAGCGAGGAGAACGGCGCCGCCCTGCGTACCACCGCGAGCAACTCGTCCACCTGCCAGGTGTCGAGCGCGACCATCGCCACCAGCTGTTGTGCGAGGACGTCCAGCGGGTTGGCGGGGATCCGCATCGACTCGATGGCGCCGGTGCGCATCCGCTCGGTGACCACCGCCGCCTGCACCAGATCCCCCCGGTACTTGGGGAAGACCACACCCGTCGACACGGCGCCGACCTGGTGCCCGGCCCGGCCCACCCGCTGGAGCCCGGAAGCGACCGAGGGGGGCGACTCGACCTGCACCACCAGGTCGACCGCACCCATGTCGATGCCCAGCTCCAGACTGGACGTGGCGACCACGGCGGGCAGCCGGCCCGCTTTGAGCTCCTCCTCGACCTGGGCGCGCTGCTCCTTCGACACCGAGCCGTGGTGGGCCCGGGCGAGGAGCGGCGGGGCGCCCTGAGCCGCTCCCGACTGGGCCATGACCTGGGCCGGCGGAGCCCCCTCGGGGAGGGGTTCGCCGGTCGCCCGCTCGTATGCGATCTCGTTGAGCCTGTTGCACAGGCGTTCGGCGAGCCGGCGCGAGTTCGCGAAGACGATCGTGGAGCGGTGGGACTGGACGAGGTCGGTGATCCGCTCTTCGACGTGCGGCCAGATCGACGGCTTGTCGCCGCCCGGGGAGGACGGTGAGTCTTCCCCCGACTTCCCCGGGGGGACCCCCACGAGCTCGCCCATGTCCTCGACGGGGACGACGACGGAGAGGTCGAACTCCTTGCCCGAGGGCGGCTGCACGACCTCCACGGCGCGCCCCGGGGAGAGGTAGCGGGCCACCTCGTCGACCGGACGGACCGTGGCCGACAGCCCGATCCGGCGCGCGGGGCGCGGCAGCAACTCGTCGAGTCGCTCCAGGGAGAGGGCCAGGTGTGCGCCCCGCTTGGTGCCCGCGACCGCGTGCACCTCGTCCAGGATGACCGTCTCCACGCCCGACAATGCCTCGCGCGCGGCGGAGGTCAGCATCAGGAACAGGGACTCGGGGGTGGTGATCAGGATGTCCGGCGGCCGGTTCGCCAGTGCCCGGCGCTCGGCGGCCGGGGTGTCGCCGGACCGGATCCCGACCCGGACGTCCGGCTCGGGCAGGCCGAGCCGGGCCGACTCCTGCCGGATGCCGGTCAGCGGGGAGCGCAGGTTTCGTTCGACGTCCACCGCGAGCGCCTTCAGCGGCGACACGTACAGCACGCGGCAGCGCTTCCTGGCTTCGGCGGGCGGCGGAGTGGACGCGAGGCGGTCCAGGGCGGCCAGGAAGGCGGCCAGCGTCTTGCCCGAGCCGGTCGGAGCGACGACGAGCACGTCGGAGCCCGCCCCGATGGCTCGCCAGGCACCCTCCTGGGCGGCCGTGGGTGCGGTGAAGGCCCCGGCGAACCAACCGCGGGTCGCGGGGGAGAACGAATCGAGCGCGGACCTGACCATGTCCCCCATCGTGCACCCGGCCACTGACATCGACGCCGGTACTCGATCTCCGGTGGTCGCGGCCCGTCACGGACCGACGCCCTGCCGACCGTCCGGGCCACCCGGACCCGGGCGACTCCCCGGCGCGAGCGCCGTGCGGCGGGCCGGGCACGCAGAGGCCGGTGCCCTCCCAGGCGGTACTTCGCGGCCGGGTGAGCCAGTGCCCCTTCCGGCGGTCGGACAGCGGCCACTGGTTCTTCGGGCCCGACGGCCCAGGGGCGGCACGCGTAGGAGATTGCGGGGATGCCGGAATGCTTGCTCGGTGCGCGACGTCCCCGAGTGCCTTCTGTTGGGGGGAATCTGGGAAATTGGTGTGGCGGCACTGCTGAGGCGACACCAAGGAGATTCCCTCGGCGAAGGGCGCATGGTGTTCACGTCCTGTCGGGCCAAGTGAACGGAATTCGGGCTTCGGTGGGGGGCGGTCGCAGTGGGCGAGATGCTCTGTCAAGTCGCTTCGTTCCGCCCGACTGGGCCTCGACAAGTCGAGGCTACCCTGGGGTAGGCTGCTCGATGTTTCATCGAGCAGCCGTGGTTCTGGGGGGCTGGTGTCAGAAATCAGTTTTCGGCTTCTCGCGCCGCTCACTGGTGTGGGGCCGGGGCGGGAGGGGGTCGGCGAGCGATGTCGAGCGCTGTTTTCCAGCGGGTCGAAAGGCCGCCCGAGAGCAGACCTGCTGGAGACGGCCCCCGTCGTCTTCGTTGAACACCACGACTTCCTCGGCGAGGTCAACGTTGAGCCGGCCGTCGGATCCACCCCGTGCACAGGGAACGAGCGGCACCCGTCCGCTCCACCCCGTGCACAGGGAACGAGCGGCACCCGTCCGCCCGGCGGTCGGGATCGAACTTCCGCCGGGCAGTGGCCGCGGGCAAGGGAATCCTCACGGGGCGCGCGCGCCGCGACCCTCTCGAAGGGGATATCCGAGTCGTTCTCGTGACCTTGACCGAAACCGGTCCGATCAGTACCCCCAAGAGTCTCGAAAGTTCCCTTGTTGACGTTTCGGGAGAATGTCCCGATATGTTTTCCGGGGTTTGAAAAGCATGGGGGGAAAGCGCTCCTCCTTTCATGCGCCTGATTCCCGTGGCTTGACCGGGGTTGCTCATGGAAGCCCGCACGGGTTCCATGAAGCCACTTCTTCGTGATTGACGCCTCCTTTTCGTGGTGACCGTGATGGCGGGCGGTCGGGAGGTGGAAAGAAAATCTGGATGAGGCCTAGGAAAGACGGTGAGGTTTTCGCTCATGACGGATTCGCATGCCGACCCGGGAACCCCAGATCACCGGAGTGCCGCGCGTTACCTGTGGTGGCTGACCATGAGTCAGCGTCGGAGGGTGGCGGGCGGTGCGGTGATCGGCACCCTCTGGATGGTCTGCCTCATGCTGCCGCCGTCCCTCATGCAGCGTGCGATCGACGACGGGCTCCAGACGGGGAGGACCGGCGCCCTGGTCGGCTGGGTGGCCGCACTGGTCGGCGCCGCGCTCCTCAACGCATGGCTCGGCATCATGCGCCACCGCATCATGACGCGGGTCCGGATGGACGCCACCTTCCGGACCGTCAAGGTCGTGGTCGCGCACTCCACCCGACTGGGTGCCGAACTGCCCCGGAGGGTGTCGACCGGCGAGGTGGCCAGCATCGGCGTGGGCGACGTCGCGCAGATGAGCCAGACGTTGACGATCACCGGGCCGGGCGTCGGTGCGGTCGTCGCGTACCTGGTGGCGGCCGGATTGCTGCTGTCGGTCTCCGTGCCGCTCGCCCTCGTGGTCCTGCTGGGGGTGCCGTTGCTCGTGGTGGTGGTCGGGCCACTGCTGGAGCGCCTCCAGGGCGCGGAGTCCGAGTACCGTGAGCAGCAGGGGGAACTGACCGCACGGCTCGGGGACATCGTCGGCGGCATGCGCGTGCTCAACGGCATCGGTGGCAAGGAGATGCTGGCCGGCCGTTACCTGCGCGGTTCACGGGACCTGCAGGCCGAGGGCTACCGGGTCGGCGCCGTGACCAGCTGGATCCAGGCGCTCTCGGTCGGCCTGCCCGCCCTCTTCCTCGCGCTGGTGACCTGGCTGGCCGCCCGGATGGCAGCCGAGGGCACCATCACGATCGGCACGCTGGTCGCCGTCTACGGCTACGTCGCCGTCCTGGTGGTACCGGTCTCCAACTTCATCGAGGGCGGATACGACCTCACCAGGGGCCTGGTGGCCGCACGGCGGGTGATCCGGATGCTCGGGCTGAAGCCCGCCGTCGAGGACGCCACGACGATTCGACCGGCTCCCTGCGCACCGTCGGTCCTGCGCGACGCCGACACAGGTGTGGAACTGGCCCCGGGCCGGCTGACCGCGATCGTGAGCGCCCGCCCGGCCGATTCCACGGCCGTGGTCGACCGGCTCGGCCGGTACGACGCATCCGCGGCGACCTGGGGCGACGTGCCGCTCGCCGAGGTCGCCCTGGCAGAGGTCCGCAGCCGGATCGTGGTGGCGGACAACGACGCCGACTTCTTCGCCGGGGCGCTGCGCAGCGTGGTCGGCGGCCGGTCCGAGCACACCGGCCGGTCCATCGCCCGGGCGGTCAGGGACGCCGCGGCGGAGGACATCGTGCAGGCGATGCCCGACGGCCTGGACACCATGGTCCAGGCCCAGGGCAGCAACCTCTCCGGCGGCCAGCGCCAGCGGCTGCGCCTGGTTCGCGCCCTGCTGGCGGACCCGGAGGTGCTCCTGCTGGTCGAGCCCACCTCCGCCGTGGACGCCCACACCGAGGCTGCCATGGCCGCCGGGCTGCGCCGGTCGCGGGCCGGGCGCACCACCGCCCTCACCTCGACCTCCCCCGTCCTGCTGGAGCAGGCCGACACCGTCTGCTACCTCGTCGACGGCCGTCTGGCGGCAGCCGGCCCGCACCGGCAGCTGCTCGCCTCGGAGCCCGGTTACCGCGCGCTGGTGTCCCGCGGTGAAAACGCCACCGAGCCCACGTCCGCCGAGGAGGCCGCCCGATGACCGCTCGGACCGAGACCGCCCCCGGGCGGCTCCCGATTGCCGGTCCCGCCGAGGTCCGCAAGGCCGCCGTGGGCCTGATGGGCCAGGACCGCCGTGCGGTCGCCGTGATGCTGACCCTCAACGGACTGGCCGCAGCCGCCGGCCTGGGCGGCCCCTGGCTGCTCGGCCGGATCGTCGACGACGTCCGGGGTGGCGCCGGGGTCGCACACGTCGATCGGCTCGCCCTCGGCATCCTCTGCTTCGCGCTCGCGCAGCTGCTCCTCGGCCGCTTCGCCCGCTACGCCGCCCACCGCTTCGGCGAGCGGACCCTGGCTCGGATCCGCGAGCGGTTCGTCGACCGTTCCCTCGCCCTGCCCGCTGCGGTGGTCGAACGTGCCGGCACCGGTGATCTGTTGACGCGTGGCACGGCCGACGTCGCCACCGTCGGCACCACCCTGCGCGACGCCGGGCCGGAGGTCTCCGTGGCGCTCGTCCAGGTCCTCCTGATCCTGGTCGCCATGTTCGCGGTCAACCCGCTCCTCGGCATCTGCGGGTTGTTCTGTCTCTCCGGAATCTGGTTCGCCACCCGCTGGTACCTGCGCCGCGCGCACTCGGGCTACCTCGCCGAGGGGGCCGCCAACTCCGAGCTCATCGAGATCCTCACCGCGACCGCGACAGGGGCCCGCACCGTGGAGGCCCTGGGCCTCCAGGACAGCCGGATCGCCGCCACCGCCGAGGCGGTCGAGCGCTGCCGGGTCACCCGTACCCGCACCCTCGACCTGCGTACCGTGCTCTTCCCGGTGGTCGAGTTCTCGTACGTCGCCCCGGTCGCCGGCATCCTGCTGCTCGGCGCCGCCCTGCGTGACACCGGCGCGGTCACCACCGGCGCGGTGGTCGCCTGCGCCCTCTACTTCTGGAAGCTTTCCGAGCCGCTGGACAAGGTCCTGCTCTGGCTCGACCAGATCCAGCGCAGCAATGCGTCCTTCGCCCGGGTCGAGGGGATCGGGCAGCTGGACGTCCCGGCCGTGACCGGCGGCGGCCAGCCCGAGGGCGACCGGATCGACGTGGTCGACGTCCGCTACGCCTACCAGGGCGAGCGGGACGTCCTGCACGGCGTCGACCTCACCGTCCGGCCGGGCGAGCGGCTGGCGGTGGTCGGCCCCTCCGGAGCAGGCAAGTCCACCCTGGGTCGACTGCTGGCCGGCGTGGAGCGGCCCCGCACCGGACGCGTGACGGTGGGGCGGGTTCCGGTCGCCGATATCGCTCCGGCCCGGCTGCGCCGGCACGTCGTCCTGGTCTCCCAGGAGCACCACGTCTTCCTCGGCACCGTACGGGACAACCTCCTGATCGCCGACCCATCCGCGACCGACACCGACCTGCACGCGGTGCTGGCCGCCGTCGACATCGACTGGGTGGACGGGCTGCCGGACGGGCTGGACACGGAGCTCGGCTCCGGCGGGCTCCGTCTGGACGTCCAGCAGGCACAGCAACTCGCCCTGGCCCGCGTCATCCTTGCTGATCCGCACACGCTGATCCTGGACGAGGCGACCTCCCTGCTCGACCCGGCCACGGCTCGGCACACCGAGCGCTCGTTGGCGGCCGTACTCAAGGGACGCACCGTGATCGCCATCGCCCACCGCCTGCACACCGCCCACGACGCGGACCGCGTCGCGGTCATGGACGGCGGGCGGGTGATCGAACTGGGCAGCCACGAAGAGCTGTTGGCCGCCGAAGGCGGATACGCCAGGCTGTGGAAGTCCTGGCACGGAGGCTGAACGCTTCCCACCCCCTCTCGACCAGTAGGAGCGGAACCCCATGCACTCGACAGCCCCACGGACGGCCCGGAGCTGGGTCCGGCCGATTTCCGGTCGGACCGAGCCCGGCGCCCTCCGGCTCTTCTGCTTCCCGTACGCCGGGGCCGGCGCGTCGGTCTTCCGCGCATGGGGTGCCGAACTTCCAGAGGACGTACAGGCGTTCGCCGTGCAGCTGCCGGGTCGGGAGGACCGGTTCTCCGACCGGCCGATCACGGACCTGGACGAGTTGTTGGACGCCCTCCTCCCGGCCCTGCTCCCCTACCTGGACCGGCCGTTCGCCTTCTTCGGGCACAGCGTGGGCGCCATCGTCAGCTGGGAGCTCGCCCGCCGGCTCCAGCGTGAGCAGGGGGTGGAACCGGTTCGGATGATGGTGTCCGGCTGTCGGGCACCGTCGGTCCACGAATCCAGGGAGCCGGGTGAACTCGACCTCTCCGACGAGGAGCTGATCAACGAGCTCCGCCGTCTCAACGGCACGCCGGAGGAGCTGCTGCAGAACCCTGACTTCGCCGCCTTCATCCTGCCGACCGTCCGGGCCGACCTCTCGCTCTTCGCCCGCTACGCCTACCGGCCGGGCGAGTCGCTCACCTGCCCGGTCTCTGTCTTCGGCGGCGACGCGGACCCCAGGGTCGCCGAGGAGCACCTCGAGCGCTGGGCCGAGTTGACCACCGGCCGGACCGAGGTGGAGGTCTTCCCCGGCGGCCACTTCTTCCTCAACGAGGAACGGGAAGCCGTGCTCCGGAGCGTCTCCCGGGCGCTCCGGGCCGTCGGCCGCTGACCCGCACTTCCTTTCGAACCCGGCGGCGTGACCGTGAACGTCCACCGGGACGGAAAACGACGGTTCCGGAGCTCGGGTCACCCGATGCTGCGGCCGTGCGCGCGCAGGGTACGCAGCGCCTCCACGGTGACGATCGGACGCCATTCCAGGGCCGAGCCGGGTGCCCAGGCCCGCCAGCGGATCGGCCAGCCGCCGTCCTCCTGCTGGTCGGCTTCCAGCCGGTCCAGCGAGCGGGCCATCTCCCCGGCGGTGAACCAGCGCGCCGCCAGCGAGTCCGGCACGGGTGCGTAGTCATGGGGGAAGTGGTGCTCGCCGGGGGCGTAGCCGTCCGCGACCGGGAAGTCCTCGGGTCTCTCCGGGGCGAGTACGACGAGCTGCTGTTCGCGGACGATCCGCCCGAGGCGTGCGGCGGCCTCCTCGGCGCGTGCACGGTCAGGGACCCCGTCCAGGAAGGCCACGGCCGCCTGGATCTCGTACG
Source organism: Streptomyces sp. NPDC058877 (assembly GCF_042742855.1). Classification (NCBI taxonomy): domain Bacteria; kingdom Bacillati; phylum Actinomycetota; class Actinomycetes; order Kitasatosporales; family Streptomycetaceae; genus Streptomyces; species Streptomyces sp. NPDC058877. The sequence continues at coordinate 12,900 of NZ_JBHYMF010000077.1, forward strand.
GGTGGGGCTTCTCCAGTGCCTCCAGGGCCGACCAGCAGAACTCGGTGGCCCGGAACAGCCACGCGTGCCACACCTGGTTGCGGTGCAGTACCCCGACCACCGGCCCCGTCGAGCGCAGCGCGCTCGGCGGAGCGTCGACGACCGGGACGAAGGGCGCCGAGGGGTAGCCGTGTTGGGACGGGTGGATCGCGGGGAGGGCGCCGTCCTGCGTGGAGACCTCCGTGAGGTAGCGGCAGATCCGTTCGGCGCGCAGTCCGCCGCAACGGTCGATGGAGTCCAGGACCCGCAGGCCGTGTGCGGTGTGCAGCGGTTGGCTCACCGGCCCGCGCAGATCGGGTTCGAGCGCGTGGCCGTAGCCGCCGTCCTCGTTGAGGTACGCCGCGAGGGCCGTCTCGACCTGCTCCGCGCCGCCGTGCAGGAAGTGGAAGGCGAACCGGCGCTGTTCGAGGACGCGGGCGGTCAGCCAGATGAAGCGCTCGGCGCGCGCCAGGGGGGTCGGGGATGGGGAAGGGAGGGGATTTTCGGCCATGCTCCGACCGTAGGGCGGAAAAGCGCGGTGACAAGCCCTACGGAGCGGGCTGCACTCCTGGGGGCTGGATACTGGGGTCATGCGGTTGACGATTTTCTGGGAACGGATGGCCGACCACTTCGGGCCGTCGTACGCCGAGTCCTTCGCGCGCGACCACGTGATGGCGGAGCTCGGGGGCCGGACGGTGCGGGAGGCGCTGGAGGCGGGCTGGGAGGCGAAGGCCATCTGGCGCGCCGTCTGTGCGGCCGTCGACGTACCGGCCGACAAGCGGTGACCGGACGGCGAACCCCGGGGGTGACCGGCGAGAACGCGAGGGGCAGCGGGCGGGAATGTCCGTGCGGTGCGCGAGACTGACGGGGTGGCCCCGACTGACGACGCAGACGACACCGACACGATGGAACCGACCGAGACGACGGCGGTGAGCGCTGCTCCCGCCGTCCTGTCCGACTCCGCCACGACGGAGTCCCCGGTGCCCGGCCCGGTCCTTGCCGCGGGAGGCGCCGGGCGCGCCGTGCCGACCGCGGCGACCGCCGCTCCGCCCGCCGCCGAGTCGGAGCCGGCCATCGGGGCGTCGGCCGGTGCGGCGAGGATGCCGCGCTGGTTGCCCCGCGCACTCGTCCTGGCCTTCGCGCTGTACGCCTGTTTCCTGTTGGGCAACTGGGCCTTCCACCAGCTCGTCGGCCTCCTCGTCAACATCCTCCTCGCCTTCTTCCTCGCGCTCGCCATCGAGCCGGCCGTCGGGCGCATGGCGGCCCGGGGGATGCGCCGCGGCCTCGCCACCTTCCTCGTCTTCTTCGCCGTCATGATCGTCAGCATCGGCTTCGTCGTCCTCCTCGGTTCGATGCTCGCCGGCCAGATCGTGGACATGGTCGAGAACTTCCCGAAGTACCTCGACTCGCTGATCAACTGGATCAACCAGACCTTCCACACGGACCTGTCGCGCGTCGAGGTCCAGGACAGCGTGTTGAGCTCCGAGTGGCTGCAGAAGTACGTGCAGAACAGTGCGTCCGGTGTCCTCGACGTGTCCGCCACCGTCCTCGGCGGGCTCTTCCGGCTCCTCACGATCTTCCTGTTCTCGTTCTACTTCGCGGCCGACGGGCCCCGTTTGCGGCGCGCGCTCTGTTCCGTACTGCCGCCTGCCCGGCAGGCCGAGGTCCTGCGGGCCTGGGAGATCGCGGTCGACAAGACCGGTGGGTATCTGTACTCGCGCGGTCTGATGGCCCTGATCTCGGGCATCGCGCACTTCGTGGTCTTCGAGATCCTGGGAGTGCCGTACGCTCCGGCGCTCGCCGTGTGGGTCGGCCTGGTCTCGCAGTTCATCCCGACCATCGGCACCTATCTGGCCGGCGCCCTGCCAATGCTGATCGCCTTCACCGTCAACCCCTGGTACGCGCTGTGGGTGCTCGGCTTCGTGGTGGTCTACCAGCAGTTCGAGAACTACGTGCTGCAGCCGAAGCTCACCTCCAAGACCGTGGACATCCACCCGGCAGTGGCCTTCGGCTCGGTCATCGCCGGAACGGCGCTGCTCGGCGCGGTCGGCGCACTGATCGCCATTCCTGCCGTCGCCACCCTGCAGGCCTTCCTCGGCGCGTACGTGAAGCGCTACGACGTGACCGACGACCCGCGCGTCCACGGCCACCGCCGGTACGGCGAGGCGGTCGTGGCCCGCCTGCAGAAGGCCCTGCAGCACAAGAAGGAACCCTGAGCCGGAGCATCACAGTACTGGCGTAGTTTGCTAGTGGAATAATTGAATATGGTGAGGGTGTGGCAGAGGGTCGAGGAAAGGCGGGGCCATGACTGACGGCACGTTCCTGCGGTACGTCGCCCTGGGGGACAGCCAGACCGAGGGACTCGGTGACGGCGACGACATCACCGGGCTGCGCGGTTGGGCGGACCGGCTCGCGGAGTTGCTCGCCCGAGAGCACCCCGACGTGCTCTATGCCAACCTGGCCGTACGGGGCCGTCTCGCCGGGCAGGTCCGAGCCGAACAACTCGCTCCCGCCCTCGCACTCCGGCCGGACCTCGCCACCGTGGTCGCCGGCGTCAACGACCTGCTGCGGCCGCGCTTCGACCCGGACGCGACGGCCGGGCACCTGGAGACCATGTTCGCCGCCCTGACCGGCGTGGGGGCCCGTGTCGCCACCCTCACCTTTCCCGACGTCGGCCGGATCACCCCACTCGCCCGACCGCTCGGCCCCCGGGTCGAGGGGCTCAACGAACGGATCCGGGCGGCCTCGCGCCGACACGGCGTCACCGTCGTCGAAACCTCCCACCACCCCGTCGTCACCGACCCCCGGTTGTGGAGTCCCGACCGGTTGCACGCCGGACCGCTCGGCCATGCGCGCATCGCCGCCGCGGTGGCCCAGGCGCTCGCCCTGCCCGGTTCCGACGACTCCTGGACCCGGCCCCTGCCCCCGGGGAACCTCCCCAAGGGCTTCGGAGCAGTGACCGTCGAACTCCGCTGGATCGGGTCCTTCCTCGGCCCCTGGCTCGGCCGTCGCCTGCGGGGTCGCTCGTCCGGCGACGACCGGCGGCCCAAGCGGCCGGAGCTGCTGCCGGTGGCGGCGGCTCGGTGTGGGCCCGTCCCGCCCGGAGGCGGGTGACCGCAGCATCCGCACCTCCTCGGGGCGGGAACCTCCGGCCGCGACCGCCCGGGGCCCTTCGGGAGGCGAAGCGCCCCGTCAGTGCGGCGGAGCGAGGACGCAGAACTCGTGACCCTCGGGATCGACCAGACAGATCCACGGGACCGCGCCCTGGCCGAGATCGAGAGGGACCGCACCGAGGGCCTTCAACCGGGCGACCTCTGTCGCCTGGTCGGTACCGGGGTACGGCAGCAGGTCGAGGTGGACGCGGTCCGGAGAGGTCTTCCCGTCGGGCGTCCGGAAGAACTCCACATAGGGGCCGACCCCCTGGGAGGAGCGCAGCCGCGCGTAATCGTCCGTCACCTTGTGCAGCGTCCAATCCGTCGCCTCGCCCCAGAACCGCGCCATGGCCCGTGGATCGGCGCAGTCCACGACCACCATGGCGATCGGCCCGGTGTCCCGGAAGACCTCCCGGGGTTCCAGTACGCAGAACTCGTTGCCCTCGGGATCGGCGAGGACCGTCCATGGGACGTCGCCCTGCCCCAGGTCCACGGGCGTCGCGCCGAGGGCCCGGAGGCGTTCGATCAACTCTGCCTGGTGGGCCGTGGAGGTGGTGGCGAGATCGAGGTGGACGCGGTTCTTCGTCGGAGGCTTGGGCTCCGGGACGGCGACCACGTCCACGCAGACGGCGACCGGGTCCGGCCAGACGAATCCGCCGACCGGTTCCACATTGGTCACCCCGGGGGCCTCGCTGGAGGTTCCCCAGCCGAGTGCCTCCGCCCAGAACCGGCCGATCGCCGAGTGGTCAAGGGCCTTGATGTTCACGTTGACCGGTCTCATTGCCATGGCAGTGATCTTAAAAGGCGCCCCGCGGCCTCGACCGTGCCGTCGCCAAACGGTGATCGACCCGCGGACGGCCGCGAGTGACGCCGACCGCTCGTGCCGTCGACCGCGGACGGGTGCCCCCGAACCCCACCCGGGACGCGCGGGCGTCGGCGCCGTGCGGGCCGACGCCCACCGGGAGCGGTTGCGACTGACGGGGGCCGGGCGTACTCCGGAAGGAGGGGAGGGATCCGAGAGGAGGCGTCATGCTTGGTGAACTGATCAGCGAGATCCAGGGCGAGGACACCGGACGCCGGGTCGTCTCCGCTGGCGAGGGACCCCCGATCGTCGAGGTGTCCTTCCGCGGCAGCGGCTCCTACTACGGCGTTCCGGTCGCGGGTTTCGGCACCTACGAGTCCGAGCTGCGCGCCGACGGGACGCTCTACGGTGAAGGGCAGGGCGTGGACATGAGTGCCGACGGGCAGACCGTCAGCTGGCACGCCCACGGCCTCGGTCATTTCGGAGAGGGCGGCGCCACCAGTTTCCGGGGTGCGATCTTCTTCTCCACCACGTCCCCCCAGTTCGAGCGCCTGAACGGTGTCACCGGGGTCTTCGAGTACGAGACCGACCCGAGCGGCAAGTCCACCGGAAAGATCTACGAATGGAAGTAGGCCGGCCCGCCCGGGGGCGACGATCGGTGATCGGTGATCGGTGACCGATGGCCGGCGGTTCCGTCCCGGGTGGTTGGTGTCTTCGGGGTCATGACGGCGCGCCGTGGACCGGGGGGCGGCGGTAGCGCCGTCCTCGGGCTCCTGCCGTGCGGGGCGCGGTGCCCCCGCACGGCGGGAGCCCGCATCGACGTGCCCGATGGTGTCCGTGCTCGATGGTGCGCGGCCTTCGTCGGCGCAAGGCGCACGAAGGTGGCCCGGCTCCCGCGTGGCTTGCTTGACACTAAAATCGAACATCCATTCTCATGAAGGTCTGGCCCTTGGAATCGCGGGCTCGATGCCGAGTTGTCCACAGGCCGGAAGGGACGTCGGAGCCCATTGTCAGTGGCAGGGGTTAGCGTCTTTCACATGAAGCGATCGACTCAAGCAAACCGGGTGGAACCCATGGCAGGAACCGACCGCGAGAAGGCGCTCGACGCCGCGCTCGCACAGATTGAACGCCAATTCGGCAAGGGCGCCGTGATGCGCATGGGCGACCGCACCCAGGAGCCGATCGAGGTGATCTCCACCGGATCGACCGCCCTCGACGTCGCCCTCGGCGTCGGCGGTCTGCCGCGCGGTCGTGTCGTGGAGATCTACGGACCGGAGTCGTCCGGTAAGACGACCCTCACCCTGCACGCCGTTGCGAACGCCCAGAAGGCCGGCGGACAGGTCGCCTTCGTGGACGCCGAGCACGCCCTCGACCCCGAGTACGCGAAGAAGCTCGGCGTCGACATCGACAACCTCATCCTGTCCCAGCCGGACAACGGCGAGCAGGCCCTTGAGATCGTTGACATGCTGGTCCGCTCGGGTGCGCTCGACCTGATCATCATCGACTCCGTCGCAGCCCTCGTGCCGCGGGCGGAGATCGAGGGTGAGATGGGCGACTCGCACGTCGGTCTCCAGGCCCGCTTGATGAGCCAGGCCCTCCGGAAGATCACCAGCGCGCTCAACCAGTCCAAGACCACCGCGATCTTCATCAACCAGCTCCGCGAGAAGATCGGCGTGATGTTCGGCTCGCCGGAGACCACGACCGGTGGACGCGCCCTGAAGTTCTACGCTTCGGTGCGCCTCGACATCCGTCGCATCGAAACCTTGAAGGACGGCACGGAGGCAGTCGGTAACCGCACCCGCGTCAAGGTTGTCAAGAACAAGGTTGCGCCCCCCTTCAAGCAGGCCGAGTTCGACATCCTCTACGGTCAGGGCATCAGCCGTGAGGGCGGCCTGATCGACATGGGCGTGGAGCACGGCTTCGTCCGCAAGGCCGGCGCCTGGTACACCTACGAGGGCGATCAGCTCGGCCAGGGCAAGGAAAACGCCCGCAACTTCCTGAAGGACAACCCCGACCTCGCCAACGAGATCGAGAAGAAGATCAAGGAGAAGCTGGGCGTCGGTGTGCGCCCCGATGCTCCGTCAGCCGAGCCGGGTGCAGACGCGGCAGGTGCTTCCGATGCGGCCGGGGCGGACGATGCCAAGGGCGCCGCTGCCCCCGCGAGCAAGACCGCGAAGGCGACCAAGGCCACCGCGGTCAAGAGCTGACCGGTGACCGGTCGCACCGAATGGCCGGGTGACAGTCCCGACTCGTCGAGGGCCGAGAAGGAGCTGTCACCCCAGGACCCCGCTGAGCGAGCGCGCGCGATCTGTCTGCGTCTGCTCACTGGGAACCCCCGCACGCGCAAGCAACTCGCGGACGCGCTGCGCAAGCGGGAGATCCCCGACGAGGTGGCCGAAGAGGTCCTTTCCCGCTTCGAGGACGTCGGTCTCATCGACGACGCCGCCTTCGCCGGTGCCTGGGTGGAGTCCCGCCACCACGGACGGGGTCTCGCCCGACGAGCCCTTGCCAGGGAACTCCGCACCAAAGGGGTCGAACCGACCCTCATCCAGGAGGCCGTGGGCCAGCTCGACTCCGAGCGGGAGGAAGCCACGGCGCGCGAGCTCGTGGACCGCAAGTTGCGAGCCACCCGTGGTCTCGAGCGCGACCGGCGACTGCGCCGGCTCGCAGGGATGCTGGCCCGCAAGGGGTACCCCGAGGGCATGGCACTCCGTGTCGTCCGCCAAGCACTGGAGGCCGAGGGCGAGGATGTGGACGGGCTGGACGAGCCCTTTTGAGGCCTCCGACAAGGGAGGCACCTCTGGAGGGGGCATCTGAGAAGGGGCACCATGGGGCGGAGAGCCTCGGACGACCGGCCCGGGGGAGCGGTCGTCTGCTGAGTGCTCATGGGCTGGGCGCTCTGCGGCAGGCGTCCGGAGAGCGGCCGTTTTCGTACGGGGCTGAAAGAGGGTGTCCCCGAAATGGGCATCTGCATACGGAGCTTCTGAAGCGAGTCCTTCTGACGCGGGGGGACAGAAGGACTCGCTCCTTCACACGGTGCCCCGATGGCACGGTCATGTACGGCACTCCACCCGATCGCTCCTGCTTGCGCAGGGGGAGAGCCGGGGAGGGCAGGGGCGCGATGGCGCCCGCGTTCCGGGGCCTTGGAGAGCGGCTCGTCCGACACGGGGGTGGCGACAGTGCCCGACTCCCTTCCAGACGCTCATGCGCACGGGGTCGGAGGTCAACCCACCTCTGCCGTGTGCCCACTCTCCGTGGACACTTCCGGGGCTTCCTCGGCCGATTGCGGTTCGTCGATCGGGCCGCCGCGGGCCGCGTTTGCTGCCGCGTACAACTCCTCGGGACGAACCCCCGAGAAGGCGGCGACGAGATGTCCGTCGGGCCGCACGAGCAGGACAGCATGGGCCGGGGCCCCCGGATAGCCCTCCGTCACCAGGACCTCGGCCTTCGCCGGGAGCGCTTGGACGGCTTCTTCGAGCCGCGGCATCACTCCGGCGCTCTGCCAGTGCCGTCGGTCCCACACTTCGGTGCCCGGTGCGACCAGGAGCACCAGGAGGCGGCCCTGACCGAGTCGGTCCCTGAGCCGCACGGTCGTGCCGTCGGGGGCGGTCACTCGAACGTCCTCGACCGGGGCGCCCGGAGGAGTGCCCACGGGCGTCTGCCCCTCGGTGTACGGGGGAGAGAGGGGGGAATGGGGGTAGGCCGGAGGGGCGCCGAGCGGACCGCGCCCCAGATGGCCGTCGGTCAGCAGGGCGTCATGGCCCCGTGTGGCTCCGGGGAGGTACGTCCGAAGGCCCCCGCCGCCGCGCAGCACGGGAAGTGATTGGTCCGCCGCACGCAGCCGGGTGGCGACGGCGGTTCGCCGCTCGCTCTGGTAGCTGTCGAGCAGTCGGTCCGAGGCTCCGTGGTGCCAGCTGTGTGCGAGTTTCCAGGCGAGGTTGTCCACGTCCCGCAACCCCTCGTCGAGGCCCTGGGTGCCGACCGCGCCGACCAGGTGTGCCGCGTCCCCGGCGAGGAAGACCCGGTCGACCCGCCAACGGCGGGCGAGTCGGTGGTGCACGGTGTGGACGCCGGTGTCGATCAGTTCGTACGGGGGAGTCATCCCCTCGCACCAGCCGGCCAGGGTTTCGCGGATCCGGGAGACCAGCGCGTCCGGGGTGACCAGGTCGCCGCGGGGCGGTAGGAGCCAGTCGATGCGCCACACCCCGTCGGGCAGCGGGCGCGCGGTGATCTCTTCGGCACCGCGCCACGGGGGCTGACGGTGCAGCAGGGCCTCCCCCGGCCAGGGGAGTTCGGTGCGCAGCGCGGCGACGGCATGTCGTTCCACGGCGGTGCGTCCGGGGAAGCGGATGCCGAGCAGTTTGCGCACGGTCGAGCGGGCCCCGTCGCAGCCGACCAGGTGGCTGCCGCGCCACCAGGTGCCCTCCGGCCCCCTGGTGTGGGCGATGATCCCGTCCCGGTCCTGCTCGATGCCGTCGAGCCGGGCCTCGGTGACGAGCCGGATCAGTTTCTGACGGGAGATGGCGTCGCGCAGTCCGCGGGCCAGGGCGTGTTGGGGAATGTGCAGCGGGGCGGCCGGGGGAGCGGGAGCACCAGGCGCTTCTGACCACTCCTCCGTCCCGCCGAGCCCCAGGTCGAGGGCGAGGCTGCGGACCACCTGGCGACGGCGCATGCCGCGCCAGCCGACCCAGCGCACGCCTTCGTCACGGAGGGTCGTGCAGCCGAGCCGCTCGACCATCGAGGCCATGTCGGCGCGGAGGACCACGCTCCGCGCCGGTCGGGGCTCCTCTTTTCCGCCGCTCTCGTCGAGCACGACGCTGGGCACGCCCTGCGCGGAGAGCGCGAGGGAGAGCGCGAGGCCGACCGGCCCCGCGCCTACGATGATCACCGGATCCACGGCGCGGCTCCTGAAGGCCGGATGGTCATGAGGGCAGCACAGAGGAGTGTGGCACGAGCCCGGTGGTTGATCACAGAACGTATGCAACCCACTGAGGGTTCCCGCGTCAAGCGACGGGGTGGGCGCGGTGCGGTCGACCTGGTGTCGATGCCGCTCAGGCCCACCCCGTGGGTGTCATGGACCCCTCTGGGATCAGGTGCCGCTGGTTGCTTCCGACTTCACCTCGGGGGCTCCCGCCTGGACGGGGAGGGGGACCGAGGGTGACTTCCGCCCCTGCCGCAGTCGCTTCTCCAGACGGGCGGCGAGGCTGGTGAGGAGGAAGTTGATGGTGATGTAGATCAGCGCGATGACCGTGAGGGTGGCGATCGTGTTGGCGCCGTAGTTGGCCGTGATCTGCCGGTTCTGGCTGAGGAGCTCCGCGAAGCCGAGCATCGCACCGCCGAGCGCGGTGTCCTTGACGATCACGACGAGCTGGCTGACCAGGGCGGGCAGCATGACGGTCACGGCCTGCGGCAGCAGCACGTGCAGCATGGTCTGCCCCTTGCGCATGCCGAGCGCCACGGCCGCGTCGCCCTGACCCCTGGGCAGCGAGAGGACTCCGGCTCGGACGACCTCGGCGATCACGGAGGCGTTGTAGAGCACCAGACCGGTGACGACCGCGTACAGCGGGCGGAAATCGGAGCTCACGGTGGTGAACTCGCGGTAGGCCTGGTTGGCGAACACCATCAGGAGTAGTACCGGGATGGCGCGGAAGAACTCCACCACCATGCCGACCGGCACGCGCACCCAGCGGTGGTCGGAGAGTCGACCGATGCCGAGGGCCGCGCCGAGCGGCAGCGCGATCACGATGGAGAGCGCGGCGGCCTTGAGGGTCTCGGTGATCCCCGGCAGGAGGTAGGTCGTCCAGACCTCGGAGTCCGTGACGAACGGGCTCCACTTGTCCGCGTCCAGCTGGTGCTTGGCCGCAAGGGCGGCGAGCACCCACCAGGCCACGAGGGCGAGCACCACCAGGAAGGCGATCGTGTAGAGGAGGTTGCGCCGCTTCGCGCGCGGGCCGGGGGTGTCGAACAGGACGGAACTCATCGCTTCACCGCCAGTCGTTTGGCCACCCAGCCCAGGAGCAGGCCGGTGGGGAGGGTGAGGACGATGAAGCCGAAGGCGAAGATGCCGAAGACGGCGAAGAGCGCGTCCGCCTCGTTCTCGATCATTTCCTTCATCAGGAAGGCCGCCTCGGCGGCGCCGATCGCGGCGGCCACGGTGGTGTTCTTGGTGAGGGCGATCAGGACGTTGGCGAGCGGGGCGATCGCGGCGCGGAAGGCCTGCGGGAGGACGACCAGGCGGAGCACCTGGGTGAAGCTGAGGCCCAGCGCGCGGGCGGCTTCCGCCTGGCCCGGCGGGACGGTGTTGATGCCCGAGCGGAGCGCCTCGCAGACGAACGTGCCAGTGTAAGCGACGAGTCCGAGGACGGCGAGTCGGAAGCCGATGCTCTCGGAGCGGTCTCCGCCGAGCGTGACGAGCAGGGTCTGGTTGAGTCCCAGCAGGCAGGCGACGATGACCACCGTCAGCGGGGTGTTCCGGACGATGTTGACGTACCCGGTGGCGAAGCCGCGCATCACCGGGACGGGGCTGACGCGCATCGCGACCAGGGCGGTGCCCCAGAGCAGCGAGCCGATCGCCGAGTAGAGGGTGAGCTGAGCCGTCACCCAGAAGGCGCCGAGCAGGTCGTACTGCCCGGAATCAAGAAAGTCGAACACGATGCCCCGCGCTCTCCCCTGGTGGTCGGTCGGTGTGGAGGCCGCCGCGTGGGCGGTGGCCGGTGCCGGTGCGACGGCCGCCCGAGCGGGGGCGGCCGTCACCGCGGAGACGGGGGCGGATCAGTCCTCGATCGCCGGGGCCGCCTCGGACTTGTAGCCGGAGGGCCCGAAGTGGGTCTGGACGAGCTTCTCCCAGGTGCCGTCGGAGACCATCTTCTTCAGCGCCTCGTTGATCTTCCCGCGCAGTTCCTCGTCGCCCTTCTTGAGGCCGATGCCGTACTTCTCGTCGCTCATCCGGAGGCCCGCGAGCTTGAACTTGCCCGCGTGCTCCTTCTGCGAGGCGTAGCCCGCGAGGATCGAGTCATCGGTGGTCAGGGCGTCGACGGCCTTGTTCTCCAGGCCGGTGAGGCACTCGGAGTAGCCGCCGAGCTGCTGGAGGTCGGCCTGCGGGGCGAGCTTGTCCTTGACGTTCTGCGCGGAGGTCGAACCGCTGACCGAGCAGAGCTTCTTGGAGTTGAGGTCCTCGACCTTGGTGATCGAGTTGTCGTCGGATCGCACCAGCAGGTCCTGGTGGGCCAGGAAGTACGGACCGGCGAAGTCGACCTCCTTCTTGCGCTTGTCGTTGATCGAGTAGCTGGCGACGACGAACTTCACGTCACCGTTCTTGATCAGGTTCTCGCGCTCGGCGCTGGGCGCCTGCTTGAAGTTGATCTTGTCTTCGGAGTAGCCGAGCTCCTTGGCGACGTAACGGGCGACGTCGACGTCGAAGCCGGCGTACGTGCCGTCCGGGGTCTTCAGGCCGAGTCCCGGCTGGTCGAACTTGATGCCGACGGTGATCTTGTCGCCGTTGCTGCCGGAGTCGGAGCCGCCGCCACAGGCGGTGGCGGTCAGGGCGAGGACGACGGCGGCTGCGGCGGCGGCGGAGGCCTTGCGAAGCTTCATGGAGGAAAGTCCCTTGAGTAGACGTGAGTTGGGAAGAATAGGTCCGAACTCGCTCAGTGGTGAAGGATCTTGGAGAGGAAGTCCTTGGCCCGGTCGCTGCGCGGGTTGCTGAAGAACTCCTCGGGCGCCGCCTGCTCGACGATGCGGCCGTCGGCCATGAAGACGACCCGGTTGGCGGCGGAGCGCGCGAAGCCCATCTCGTGGGTCACGACCACCATGGTCATGCCGTCCCGGGCCAGTTGCTGCATGACCTCCAGAACCTCGTTGATCATCTCCGGGTCGAGGGCCGAGGTCGGCTCGTCGAAGAGCATCACCTTCGGGTCCATCGCGAGGGCGCGGGCGATCGCCACGCGCTGCTGCTGGCCACCGGAGAGCTGGGCGGGGTACTTGTCGGCCTGGGTGCCGACCCCGACCCGGTCGAGCAGGGTGCGAGCCTTCTCCTCGGCGGCCTTCTTCTCCGTCTTGCGGACCTTGATCTGGCCCAGCATCACGTTCTCGAGCACCGTCTTGTGCGCGAAGAGGTTGAACGACTGGAAGACCATGCCGACGTCGGAGCGCAGGCGGGCGAGTTCCCTGCCCTCCTGGGGCAGCGGCCTGCCGTCGATGGTGATCGTTCCGGAGTCGATGGTCTCCAGTCGGTTGATGGTGCGGCACAGGGTCGACTTTCCGGACCCGGAGGGTCCGATGACGACCACGACCTCGCCGCGGGTGATCGTCAGATCGATGTCCTGGAGGACATGCAGCGCACCGAAGTGCTTGTTCACGTCGGACAGTACGACCAGGTCGTCCGCGGCGTGCGCGGTGTCCTCGGGGCCTTTGGACACTGACTCTCCGCTCATCGGCCTTTTGCTCCGTCCTCCTCGGTTGGGGAGGACACTAGAGACCCGATGTGATGAGCGTCATCACATCTGAGCGGAAATTGAGGATAACGATACGGCTTCAAACGGACACACCGTGTGAACGTGACACCGGTGGCCGTACCGGGTGCATAACAGAAACAGGGGTGCAACAGGTGGGCACTTGACGGGGACGCCGACGATCGGTGTTCATGCCCTGGTACCACCTGGTACACAGAAGGGCCGCCACCGGCGGATCGCCACGGACCGCACCACGATCACCACCACGGAGGAGGTACGCATGCGACTGCTGCTCGTCGAGGACGACGACCACGTCGCCGCCGCGCTCTCCGCGATCCTCGCCAAGCACGGCTTCGCCGTCACCCACGCCCGCAACGGCGAGGAGGCGCTGCAGGCCGTGCTGCCCACGGCACAGGGCGAGCGCCCCTCGTACGGAGTGATCCTGCTCGACCTCGGCCTGCCCGACCAGGACGGTTACCAGGTCTGCGGTCGGATCCGGAAGCTCACCACCACCCCCGTGATCATGGTGACCGCGCGCAGCGACGTGCGCTCCCGGATCCACGGCCTCAACCTCGGCGCCGACGACTACGTGGTCAAGCCCTACGACCCCGGCGAGCTCCTCGCCCGCATCCATGCCGTCAGCCGGCGCAGCACCGGAACCGAGGAACCGGCCGGTGCCCCGGGAGTCGTCGACGGGACCCTGTTGCAGCTCGGCCCCGTCACCGTCGAGCTGCCCACCCGGCGCGTCAGCGTCGACGGTGAGAGCGTCCCGCTGACCCGCAAGGAGTTCGACCTGCTCGCCCTCCTCGCCCAGCGCCCCGGCGTCGTCTTCCGCCGCGAGCAGATCATCAGCGAGGTGTGGCGGACCAGTTGGGAGGGGACCGGCCGCACCCTGGAGGTGCACGTCGCCTCCCTGCGCTCCAAGCTGCGGATGCCCGCTCTGATCGAGACCGTGCGGGGCGTCGGCTACCGCCTCGTCGCCCCCGCCGCCTGACCCCGGACGGCTTCCCGCGTGCGCACCCGACTCCTTCCGCTGCTCATCGTGCTCATGGCCGGAGTGCTGCTCGCCCTCGGTTTCCCGCTCGCCGCCAGCCTTGCCGCCTCCGAGCAGCAGCGGGTCGTCGTCGACCGGCTCGACGACGCCGCCCGCTTTGCCGCGCTGGCCCAATTCGTCAGCGAGAACAACTTCGGCACCGATGAACGGCGGATCACCCTCCGCGGCGAACTCACCAGCTACCACGACGTCTACGGCATCCGCGCAGGGGTCTACTACCGCGACAACCGGGCGATGGCCGCGGCCCCCGAAGACTGGGTCGTCCCGTACGAGGGGGAGGCCCGGCGCGCCTTCAACGAGGCACTGCTCGGGCGCCGCAGCCATGATCCGCCGCAGGTCTGGCCCTGGCAGCGGGACGCCGTGCTCAGCATCGCCTCGCCCGTCGTCCGCGACGGAGACGTCGTCGCCGTCGTCGTCACCGACTCGCCCACCGGGCGGCTCCGCTCCGAGATCCTGCGCGGCTGGCTGCTGATCTTCGTGGGCGAGGCCGCCGCGATGATGCTCGCCGTCGGCGCTGCCTTCCGGCTCACCGGCTGGGTGCTGAGGCCGGTCCGGGTGCTCGACGCCGTCACCCACGACATCGCCACCGGCCGGATGAACTCCCGTGTGGCCGCCACCGGTGGACCTCCCGAACTGCGCCGTCTCGCAAGCTCGTTCAACGAGATGGCCGATCACGTCGAGGACGCGCTCGAACAGCAGCGGGCCTTCGTCGCGGACGCCTCCCACCAACTGCGCAACCCGCTGGCAGCCCTGTTGCTCCGGATCGAACTGCTCGCCCTGGAACTTCCCGAGGGCAACGAGGAGATCGCCTCCGTCCGGACCGAGGGGAAGCGCCTCGCCCAGGTCCTCGACGACCTGCTCGACCTCGCCCTGGCCGAGCACACGGCCGCCGAGCTGAGGCTCACCGACGTGGGAGCACTCGCCGGGGAGCGGGTCGCTTCCTGGCGCCCGGTCGCCCGGGACAAGGGCGTCGCCCTGACCGCAGAGTGCGCGGCGGTGACCGCTTGGGCGGATCCGGTGGCCCTCTCCAGCGCGCTCGACGCGGTGATCGACAACGCACTCAAGTTCACCCCGCCCGGCAAGGAGGTCGTGGTCGTGGTCGCGCTCGCCCCCGGTGGGGCGGGCGTCTCCGTCGTCGTGGCCGACCACGGCCCCGGCCTCACGGAGGAAGAGCTCGCCAGGGTCGGTGACCGCTTCTGGCGTTCCGGCCGGCACCAGAACGTCAAGGGCTCGGGTCTCGGCCTCTCCATCGCACGCGTCCTGCTGACGACGGGCGGCGGCGGCATGGTCTTCGCCCCGAACGAGCCGCACGGACTCCGGGTCACGGTCACCGTCCCGCGGCACGCACCCGCCGAGCGGGAGGCCGGTCAGGGCTCCGGCGGGCGTTGACGGAGGGAAGGGCCGGGAGGCGCGGAGGTCAGGGCTTCACCGAGCGGTAGTAGCGGCGGGCGCCGTCGTGGAGCTGCAGGGGATCGGTGTAGACGGCGGTGCGCAGGTCCACCAACTGGGCCGGATGGACCTGTCGACCGATTCCGTCCCGGCTCCTGATCACCGTGCGGGTGAAGCCCTCCACCAGGTCCTCATCGGCGTCCACCGTGGTGACCAGAAGGTTCGCCACCGCCAGGGTCTCCACCGACTGTCCGTCCTGCGCCTTCGCATAGGTGTCCGCCGGGATGAGCGCCGACCGGTAGTGCCGGGTCGACTCGCCCACGTCGTGGAACCCGTCGACCAGGTCGGCGTCCAGCGGGAGCAGCCGGATCGGGAAGCGCTCGGACAGCGTCTGCATCGCCTGGGTGGGCAGGCCGCCCGACCAGAAGAAGGCGTCGAGGCGGTCCTGCTCCAGGAGCACCGGCATGGTGTCGATGCCCGCCGAGACCGGTACGACGTCCCGGTCGGGGGTCAGGCCCGCTGCCGCGAGGACCCGGTCGGCGATCAGCCGCACCCCGGAGCCGTCCTGCCCCACGCCGACCCGGAGCCCCCGCAGGTCCTTCACGCTCCGCACCGACGAGCCCTTGCGCACCGCGAGCTGCACGTAGTCGTCGTAGAGCCGTGCACAACTGCGGAGCCGCTCGAAGCCGGGCAGGCGGTCGCGCTGGTACTGGGCCACGGCGTCGGCCGTCGCAATGGTGAAGTCGGCCTCGCCGGTGGCGACCCGGGCCAGGTTCTGCTGGGAGCCCTCGCTGTCCTCGAGCGCTATCGAGACCTCGGGCAGGTCCTGGGCGAGGGCCTGCTGGAGGAGCTTCCCGTACCGCTGGTAGACGCCGGTGGGCACCCCCGTGCTGAAGGTGACGGAGCCGCTCGGGGAGGGGGCGCCGTACGGGTACAGCCACCAGGCCAACACCCCGCACAGCGCGAGCAGCGCGGCCGGGAGCACCAGGGCACGGCGGCGGGCGGCACGGGAGAGCGAGGCGAGCATGCGGCGATCCTGCCAGCTCACCGCCTTCCCTGACCAGGCTCGTCGGGGCGCCGGATCCCGGTGTGCTCCGCCGAAGCGGTGAGCGGTCCTTCCGGAGCGAGCGGCACCGTGTGTCCTGTCGGGCCCCACGGGCACCTGCGGCTAGCGTCGGAGAACGTTCGGTGATCTTGAGGACCGTCCCCTGTCCGCTCCTGGCACCCCCTTCCGAGCCCGCCGAACGGCCCCCCGTCCCCAGGGGGCAGCACACCCGCGTCGAATCCGTCGGCACGTCCCGTGCCGACGGGGCCCGTCCCGCCCGTTCGTCGCCGCTCCGGAGGAGCGTCCCCCTCGGGCCGCCCCGTCGTCCCCGGACCGCGACGCCGCGAGGCCCGGGAACGCGAGGGAAGGCGCACTGCTGGGCCCCCTTACCCTTGAGGCATGACCAGCAGCAGTGACCGGGCCGGAGCGGTGGACGAAGTGGGCGTTACTCGAAGCTACGAGATCCGCACCTACGGGTGCCAGATGAACGTCCACGACTCCGAGCGGCTCTCCGGTCTGCTGGAAGAGGCGGGCTACGTCCGTGCCCCCAAGGGCGCGGACGGCGACGCCGACGTCGTCGTCTTCAACACCTGTGCGGTCCGTGAGAACGCCGACAACAAGCTGTACGGCAACCTCGGCCGACTCGCCCCGATGAAGACCGCGCGTCCCGGCATGCAGATCGCCGTCGGCGGCTGCCTCGCGCAGAAGGACCGCGACACCATCGTCAAGAAGGCCCCGTGGGTCGACGTGGTCTTCGGCACGCACAACATCGGCAAGCTGCCCGTCCTCCTGGAGCGCGCCCGCGTCCAGGAGGAGGCGCAGGTCGAGATCGCCGAGTCGCTGGAGGCGTTCCCCTCCACGCTGCCGACCCGCCGCGAGTCCGCGTACGCGGCCTGGGTCTCGATCTCCGTGGGCTGCAACAACACCTGCACCTTCTGCATCGTGCCCGCCCTGCGCGGCAAGGAGGAGGACCGCCGCCCCGGCGACATCCTCGCCGAGATCGAGGCACTGGTCGCCGAGGGCGTCTCCGAGATCACGCTGCTCGGCCAGAACGTCAATGCGTACGGTTCGGACCTGGGCGACCGCGAGGCCTTCTCCAAGTTGCTGCGTGCCTGTGGCGAGATCGAGGGCCTGGAGCGGGTCCGCTTCACCTCGCCGCACCCCCGGGACTTCACCGACGACGTCATTGCGGCCATGGCCGAGACGCCGAACGTCATGCCGCAGCTGCACATGCCGCTCCAGTCCGGCTCCGACTCGATCCTCCGCGCCATGCGCCGCTCCTACCGGCAGGAGCGCTTCCTGGGGATCATCGAGAAGGTCCGTGCGGCCATTCCGCACGCGGCCATCTCCACCGACATCATCGTGGGCTTCCCCGGCGAGACCGAGGAGGACTTCGAGCAGACCCTGCACACCGTCCGCGAGGCCCGTTTCGCGAACGCCTTCACCTTCCAGTACTCCAAGCGCCCCGGGACCCCGGCGGCGACCATGGAGGGACAGATCCCGAAGGAAGTCGTGCAGGCGCGTTACGAGCGTCTGGTCGCCCTCCAGGAGGAGATCTCCTGGGAGGAGAACAAGAAGCAGGTGGGCCGCACCCTGGAAGTCATGGTCGCGGAGGGCGAAGGACGCAAGGACGGCGAGACCCACCGCCTTTCCGGCCGTGCCCCCGACAACCGGCTCGTCCACTTCACCAAGCCGACCGAGGACGTCCGCCCCGGCGACGTGGTGACCGTCGGGATCACCTACGCCGCCCCGCACCACCTGCTCGCCGAGGGGCCCGTCGTGTCGGTGCGCCGCACCCGCGCGGGCGACGCCTGGGAGAAGCGCACCGCAGCGGTCGCCGCCAAGCCGGCGGGCGTGTTGCTCGGCCTTCCGAAGATCGGTGCCCCGGAGCCGCTGCCCGCGGTCGACACGCCGGCCTGCGGGAACCACTGACACGGGGGCGCGCGCGCCACACCGGACGCCGAAGGGGGAACACATGGGGAAGTGGGTCGTCGTCGCGCAGTTCGTGTCGGGGGACTCGTACCTGACCGAGGTCGTCGCCCGGCTCTCCGGCACCCGGGAGGACGCCCGCAGAGCCATGCGGGCCGCCACCCGGACGTGTCGGGCGCCGATGCGGGAGAAGTGGCGCGAGGTGTACCGCCTCCCGGGCGGGGACGGCTACCTCGTCATCGTCAAGGGGGCCGCGACCCTCAGCGAGGTCACCCTGAGCATCGCAGAGATGGTCTACGACTCGACCGACCCGACCGTCGAGGCGGCGGCCGGAGAGGAAGAAGCCGTCGTCTGATCCTCCGCCGGCCGGGCCCCGGAGATCGGACCGCCGGGCAGTAGGCTGCGGATCATGCTTGTCGCCGCTGCCGTCTGCCCCTGCCCGCCGCTCCTCGTGCCCGAGGTCGCGACCGGCGCCGCCCCCGAGCTGGACGCCGCCCGGGCGGCCTGCGTGGACGCGGTCGGACTGCTCGCCGCCGCCCGACCCGAGCGGCTGTACGTCGTCGGGCCCGCCCCGGCGGACGCCCACGGCACCTACCCGGGCGGTACGACGGGCTCCTTCGCGGGCTTCGGCGTGGATCTCTCCGTGTGTCTCGGTGAGGGCCCGCCCGGGAGCGGCGCCGACCGTTCCGCAGACACCGCCCCCCTCGCCGGAGGCGCCGGGAAACTCCCCGAGGACCGTGGAACCCTTCCCCCTTCCCTCGCCGTCGGCGCCTGGCTCCTCACCCGCACCCGCTGGGCCGGCGCACCGGTCGAGGGCCTGGGGGTCGACGGGGCGGCCACGCCCGACCACTGCGCCGGCGCCGGCCGTGAGCTGGCCGCCTCCGCCGAGCGGGTCGCCCTCCTCGTCCTGGGCGACGGCAGTGCCTGCCGGACCGTGAAGGCCCCCGGCTACCTGGACGAGCGGGCCGCCGGCTTCGACGCCGAGGCCGCCCGAGCGCTGGCCGCGGCGGACACGGCTGCGCTGCTCGCGCTGGACGCCGGGCTCGCGTCCGAGCTGAAGGCGGCCGGCCGGGCTCCCTGGCAGGTCCTTGCGGGTGCTGCCGAGGGCGCCGGGCTCGACGGCCGACTGCTCTTCCAGGACGCTCCGTACGGCGTGGGGTACTTCGTCGCGGCCTGGTCCTGAACGACGGCGCCGACCGTACGGCGGACGGCCACGGAACACGAT
>NZ_JBHYMF010000078.1:0-31840 GCF_042742855.1 Streptomyces sp. NPDC058877
TGTTAAGCACGCCGCCAGCGTTCGTCCTGAGCCAGGATCAAACTCTCCGTGAATGTTTACCCGTAATCGGGTCAGACACTCGCGTTGAGCGGGACAATCAGGCCGGAATAAGGCCGATCATCCACAGCGTCCTCGCTGTAGTGTGCCACCCCACCACAAGGGCGGAATGGACTTTTCAAAGGAACCACGACCATCCGAAGATGGACGGGGTATCAACTAATCTGGCGTTGATTTTTGGCACGCTGTTGAGTTCTCAAGATACGGACGCTTCCATCGTTCCTGTTCCCAGGCCCTCCGGGCGCTTCCTTCGTTTCCGACTCTATCAGATCTTTCCGACCCGATTTCCTCGGTGCTTTCCGGCCCCATTCGCTTTCGCTCCGGGCCCTTCCGGCGATTCCGACTCTATCAGATCCTTTCGGCGTCTGATTCCCAGTCAGCGGGATTTGTCTTTCCGGCTGTTGGGCCGTTCCGACGAGTGAGACTTTAGCGGATTCCTTGCCCCCGACGCTAATCGGAGACATGCGTTCAAACCTTCGAACGCGAATTCCTCATTTCGCAAAAACGCACGGGAAGCGCGACGGCACGACAAAGCACCGTTGGCTTCAATGGGTCTTGCGGAATGGTTGCCCGGGGCCGACCGGAGTCGGTGCTCACGTCGGACAACTCGGAGAACACTACGGACCGGCAGGTTCCGTGTCAACCCTGGTCCGTGGACCTCGCACGACGTGGGTGGCGGAAGGCGTTGCGGTAGTCGCGGGGGCTGATGGCCACGTGGGAGGTGAAGTGCTGACGCATCGTGACCTCGCTGCCGAAGCCGGCGCGGCGCGCCACCTCGGGAAGGGGGTGGTCGGTGAGCTCCAGGAGCTTCTGGGCGGCGGCCACCCGCTGGGTGATGAGCCAGTGGAGAGGAGTGGTTCCCGTCGTCGCCCGGAAGTGGCGGGCGAAGGAGCGGGGGGACATGCCGGCGAGGGCGGCCAGGCTCGCAACGGTGTGAGGCTCGGCGAGGTGGGCGATGACGTGGGCGCGCACGGTGGCGAGTGCGTCGGCATCGCGGTCCGCCCGGGGCGTCGGATGCTCGATGAACTGCGCCTGGGTCCCCGTGCGGAAGGGGGCGGTGACCATGGAGCGGGCGATCGTGGCAGCGGCTTCGGCTCCGTGGGCGGTGCGGACGAGGTGGAGGCAGAGGTCGATGCCGGCGGCGACACCCGCAGAGGTCCAGATGCCGGAGTCCTCGACGAAGAGTGCATCGGGCTCGACCCGGACCGCAGGGTGGCGGGCGGCCAGGGCGTCGGCCAGGTGCCAGTGGGTGACGGCACGGCGTCCGTCGAGGAGTCCGGCACGGGCGAGGACGAAGGCTCCGGCGCAGAGCGAGGCGACCGGGACGCCGGCGGCGTGGGCCCGGCAGAGGGCTTGGAGGAGGGGGGCCGGGAGGGCGGCGTCGGGGTCATCGACTCCGGGGACGACGACCAGATCGGCGGGGGTGAGGTCCTGGAGCCAGCTGAGCGGGCGATCGGCGGCGAGCGTGAGGCCGCCGCGCAGGGGAACGGGGGCGTGCGGCTCGGCGGCAACCCGGTGGAGCTCGAAGGGCGGAACGCCGCGGAGGACCCGATCGCTGCCCCAGACCTCGGTGATGACGGAGACGTCGAACGCGCGGACGCCGGGGAAGGCGAGGAGCGCGATGCGTTGGGGCCGGTGGGGCTCGGAGGTGGGCGGGTCGTGCTGCACGTCTGGCAGTAAAGCATCGATCGCTGTCATTTCCTCCTCTGGGCGATGGCTGCGGCCGGCGGAAGGATCGTGGGCATGGAGATCAACGAGAACGCAGCGCTGGTGGTCGTCGATGTGCAGAAGGGCTTCGAGTCCGAGTTCTGGGGCCGGCGGAACAATCCGGAGGCCGAGCGGAACATCGCGGCCCTGATCGACGTGTGGCAGGAGACGGGGCGGCCGGTCGTCTTCGTGCGGCACGACTCGCTCCACGAGGGCTCGCCGCTGGAGCCGGGCACCGGGGGGAACGCGTTCAAGGACTTCGTCGAGCAGCGGCGGGGTGGGGGCAGCGGGCCGGAGCTGCTGGTGGCGAAGTCCGTGAACTCGGCGTTCTACGGGGAGCCCGACCTGGACGTCTGGTTGAAGGGTGCCGGCAT
The DNA here is from genome assembly GCF_042742855.1 of Streptomyces sp. NPDC058877. NCBI lineage: Bacteria > Bacillati > Actinomycetota > Actinomycetes > Kitasatosporales > Streptomycetaceae > Streptomyces > Streptomyces sp. NPDC058877. Next base: position 2,139 of record NZ_JBHYMF010000078.1, read on the forward strand.
CGGGCAGGTCGTGGTCGTCGGGATCCAGACGAACATGTGCAACGAGACGACGGCCCGGATGGCCGGGAACCTCGGGTACGACGTGCTGTTCCCGCTGGACGCGATGCACACCTTCGACCTGGCGGGCCCCTTCGGCTGGGTGCAGACGGCGGAGGAGCTGACCCGGGCGACGGCGGTGTCGCTGCACGGCGGGCGCTTCGCCCGGGTCGTGGCCACGGAGGACGTGCTGAAGGGGGCGGCCGTCGCCGGATAGGCGTGGCCGGGTGGGTCAGCCGTTGCCGGAAGCGAGCTCGCGGCTGCGGTCACGGGCCGCTTCGAGGGCGGCGATGAGCGCTGCCCTTACGCCGTGGTTCTCGAGTTCCCTGATGGCGCTGATGGTGGTGCCGGCCGGGGAGGTGACGGCCTCGCGGAGCTTGACCGGGTGCTCGCCGCTGTCGCGGAGCATCACGGCGGCGCCGATGGCGGCCTGGACGATGAGGTCGTGGGCCTGGGCTCGGGGCAGGCCCAGGAGGATGCCGGCGTCGGTCATGGCTTCGACGAGGAAGTAGAAGTACGCGGGGCCCGATCCCGAGAGGGCGGTGGCGGCGTCCTGCTGGGATTCGGGAACGCGGAGGGTCTTGCCGACGCCGCCGAAGATCTCCTCCGCGTGGGCGAGGTGCTCGGGGGTGGCGTGGCTGCCGGCGGAGATGACGGACATGCCCTCGTCGACGAGGACGGGGGTGTTCGGCATGACGCGGACGACGGGGGTTCCGGTGGTGAGGCGGTCCTCGATGAACGAGGTGGGGATGCCGGCGGCGGCGCTGATGACGAGGCGGTCGGCGGCGACGTGGGGGGCGAGCTCGTCGAGCAGGCGGCCCATGTCCTGCGGCTTGACCGCCAGGATGAGGGTGTCGGCCCGCTTGGCGGCTTCCGCGTTGGTGACGGTGTCGACGCCGTAGCGGGCGCGGAGCTCCTCTGCGCGTTCGGCGCGGCGTGCGGTGACCAGGAGGTCCGCGGGGCGCCAGCCGGCACGGATCATCCCGCTGAGGAGCGCTTCACCGATCTTGCCGGTGCCGAGGACTGCGACGGTCTGGGTCATGGGTCTTTCACCTCGCCGGAGGGGGCCTTTGGGCCATCCTCGCATCGGCCGGGCCCGGTGTGCGCGGGACGTCCGAGGGGCGGTCAGGCGGTGCGGCGGCGGAGGGTGGCGGCGCCGAGTCCGAGGACCAGGACGGCACAACCGGCGACGACCAGGGCGTCGCGGACGAAGTCACCGGTGACGTCGGAGTGGCGGAGCACCTGGTTCATGCCGTCGACGGCGTACGACATCGGCAGGACGTCGGAGATCGCTTCGAGGGCGGGTGCCATCTGGTCGCGCGGGGTGAAGAGGCCGCAGAGGAGCAGCTGGGGGAAGATCACGGCCGGCATGAACTGGACGGCTTGGAACTCGGACGCGGCGAAGGCGGAGACGAAGAGGCCGAGGGCGGTGCCGAGGAGGGCGTCGAGGAGGGCCACCAGGAGCAGGAGCCAGGGGGAGCCGATGACGTCCAGGCCCAGGAACCAGACGGCGAGGCCGGTGGCCAGGACGGACTGGACGACGGCGACGAGTCCGAAGGCGAGGGCGTAGCCGGCGATGAGGTCCGCTTTGCCGAGGGGCATGGCGAGGAGGCGCTCCAGGGTGCCGGAGGTGCGTTCCCTGAGGGTGGCGATGGAGGTGACCAGGAACATCGTGATGAGCGGGAAGATGCCGAGGAGCGAGGCGCCGATGTTGTCGAAGGTCTGCGGGCTTCCGTCGAAGACGTAGCGGAGCAGGAAGAGCATCAGGCAGGGGACGAGGAGCATCAGGGCGATCGAGCGCGGGTCGTGGCGCAGTTGGCGCAGGACGCGGGCGGAGGTGGCGAGGGTGCGGGCGGCGTTCACGGGCGGGGCTCCTCGGGTGCGTTGTGGGCGGCGCGGGCCGCTCGGGTGTTCGCGGCGTCGACGAGGTGGAGGAAGGCCTCTTCGACGGTGGCCGTGTCGTTGCGGCGGCGGAGTGCCTCGGGCGTGTCTTCGGCGAGGATCTCTCCCTCGCGCATGAGGAGGAGCCGGTGGCAGCGTTCGGCCTCGTCCATCACGTGGGAGGAGATGAGGAGGGTGGTGCCGCGGTCGGCGGCGATGCGGTGGAAGAGGTCCCACAGGTCGCGGCGGAGGACGGGGTCGAGGCCCACGGTGGGCTCGTCGAGGACGAGGAGCTCCGGTGTGCCGAGGAGGGCTACGGCGAGGGAGACCCGGCTGCGCTGGCCGCCGGAGAGCCGTCCGGCGAGGGAGTCGGCGTGGTCGGCGAGGTCGACGTCGGCGATGGCCCGGTCGACGGCGGTGCGGCGGTCGTGGCGGGCTGCGCGGCCGGGGAGCAGGACGGCGGCGAAGTAGTCGAGGTTCTGGCGGACGGTGAGGTCGTCGTAGACGGAGGGGGCCTGGGTGACGTAGCCGATGCGGGAGCGCAGGTCGGGGTCGCCTGCGGGGCGGCCGAGGACCCGGAGGGTGCCGTCGACCTTGGCCTGGGTGCCGACGATCGCGCGCATGAGGGTGGTCTTGCCGCAGCCCGAGGGGCCGAGGAGGCCGGTGATGCGGCCGGCGGGGACGGTGAAGTCGAGGCCGCGGAGGACCGTGCGGGTGCCCCGGACGGCGGTGAGTTGGTGGGCGGTGACGGCTGCGGTGCCGGCTCCGCCCGCCGAGTTATTCATCATGCGATGAATAGTGGGCCTGGAGGTGCCGGCCGTCAAGGACCGGGACCGGACCGACGGAGCAGTGCGTGCGGAGGAGTGCCCCCGGAGGAGCACCTCCGGGGGTGCGTGCCAACGGGGGCGCCGGTGGCGGGAGGGCGCCGCGAGGTCGCGGGGCGGGGCCTCGGGCCGGCCGGGCGGATGGCGCGGGGAGCCTACTTGCGCTTGGGCTTCTTGCGGGTCGCCGGGTTGCCGGTGCGGGCGTTGCGGCGCTTCTCGTACTGCTCCCGGGACTTCTCGTACTCGGCACGGCGGAGCTTCTCGCCGGGGGCCTCGCCGAAGCAGCGGAGGGCGTAGGCCAGCAGGGAGCCGATGAAGCCGATCGTCTTGACGCTGCGGAGCGAGTCCTCGCGGGCGGGGTCGTCCGGGCGCCGGAGGAAGCCCTCCCAGGTCTTGCGGAAGGCGATGGCGCTGCAGACCGCGAACATGACGACGACCAGCGCGTTGACGATGCCGCCGACGTCGGCGATCTGCAGGCCCTGGTAGGCGAAGCGCAGGACGAAGCAGGCCGCGACGGCCGCCGCGAGCGAGCCCAGTGCCAGACCGACGCGGCGCAGCGCGTAGTGGCCGTCGTGGTCGACCCAGGTCGTGCCGAAGAAGCGGATCTCCTCGGGCTGCGGGCCGTCGGTCGTCCGGTGGGTCTGCTGGTCGTCGCTCACGAGGTCGATTATCCCCGGGCGGCGGGGAAGGGGCTCAGCCGCAACGCGGCGCGACGAGGCCGTCGCTGCCCGTGTACACGTACGCGTCGGAGACGTACTCGCCCGGCGCGATGTTGTCCCAGACGTTCGACGTGCCGTAGGGACCGCTGATCCACTCGCCGTACTTCTGGCAGTGGATCGCGACCGTGGCGCCGAGCGACAGCACCCGGACGATCGGGTACGCGGTGCTCGGGCCCGAACGCACGTTGAGTCGGTAGCCGGGCGCAACCCCGTAGCGCGTGGTCATGACGTCCTCCCCCTGTGGCGCAAAAGCGCTGCGCCGAGTTTCACTCTCCGCGACGCGCAGGCTAGCAAGCCCCACCGACACCAGGGGACGATGGACTAGGCTCCGTCGGGTCGCGCACGTGCGCGCGACGTGACGGGGAACCACACGGGGGTGGGCGATGCCACCGTTGCGCGGCACCGGTGCCGACCGCGAAGCGGAGGAGCCCGAGTACGCGGGCGACTACCGCCTCCAGGCTTGTCTGGGTGCCGGTGGCATGGGCGTCGTGCACCTCGCGTCCTCGGCCTCCGGGCTACGGCTCGCCGTGAAGGTCGTGCACGCACGGTACGCGGAGGACCCCGAGTTCAGGGCGCGTTTCCGCCAAGAGGTCGCCGCCGCCCGCCGGGTCAGCGGTGCCTTCACCGCGCCGGTCGTCGACGCCGACCCCGATGCCGTGCGCCCCTGGATGGCCACCCTCTACGTACCGGGTCCCACCCTCGCGGACCAGGTGAAGCGGAACGGTCCGCTGTCCCCTGCCGAGCTGCGCCGGCTCACCGCCGGGCTCGCGGAGGCGCTGCGGGACATCCATCGGGCCGGCGTCATCCACCGGGACCTCAAGCCCAGCAACGTCCTGCTCACCGACGGCGGCCCCAAGGTCATCGACTTCGGCATCTCCCGCCCCGTCGACAGCGATCTGCACACCGAGACCGGCAAGCTCATCGGCTCGCCGCCCTTCATGGCTCCCGAGCAGTTCCAGCGACCGCGCGAGGTCGGGCCCGCGGCGGACGTCTTCGCGCTGGGGTCGGTCCTGGTGCACGCGGCGACCGGACACGGCCCGTTCGACTCCGACAGCCCCTACATCGTGGCGTACCAGGTCGTCCACGACGAGCCCGATCTGACCGGGGTGCCGACGGAGCTGGCGCCGCTCATCGCGCGCTGCCTCGCCAAGGACCCCGTCGAGCGCCCGACCCCGGCCCAGGTCATGCAGGCGCTGCTGCCGCCCTCGTACGCGGCGGAGGCCTTCATACCGACGCAGCGGCAGCGGCCCGCCCTGCCCGGTGACGGATCCGGGCAACCACCCGCCTGGGATGCGGACACCCCGGTGCGGAGCACCACCGGGTCGCCCCCGCGCCGCCGGGGCCTGCGGATCCGGCCGCGTCCGACGATCGCCGTGGCCGCCGCACTGGCGTTGGCCACGGCCGGGGTGTACGCGGCGCTCAGCCCACCGGCGGGCGGCGGGTCGGAGACCCCGACCCGCCCGGCCGAGGTGGCCAGCTCCTTCACGGGCTGGCAGACCGCGGTCCAGGAGCACGGTCCCGGAACCGCCCCGTCCTGTGACCACCGCGCGGGCGCGCTGTACTGCACGGCCCGGGGCGTCGACCTCGCCCGGCTCGATCCGGTGACCGGCCGCGTCCTGTGGTCCCGTACCGCCCCCGTCGAGCAGATGCCCCCGACCGGCCCCGTGTTCCTCACCGACGGCCTGGTCGGCGCCGCCTCCGCGACGGGGCCCCTGCAGGCGTACGCGGCCGGAGACGGGACCCCCGGTTGGCGGGCCGGTTCCGACGTCCCCGAGACGTACCGGCCGGCCGGCTCCGCCGTCGTCCTGTCCGACGGCCTCGGCGGGATCCGGGCGGTCGACGCCCACAGCGGCAAGGAACTCTGGCGGCACGGCCTGGCCGGCTTCGGCGTGCCCCGCCCGGGGCCGTACGACGCGGCCTCCGGGCTGCTGGCCGTCTCCGAGGTCTCCTACGACGGGACGCGGACCCGGGTCGGCGCGATCCGCCCCACCACCGGCGAGGTGGTCTGGCAGCGGGAGCTGGAGGGCCAGCTCGATCCGCTGGGCCACACCGGCGACGGGGCGCTGGTGCTCGGGTCGCTGTACGACACCGGTCTGCTCGACGGCCTCGTCCTGGTCGGTCCCGGTGCGGGCGCCGATGCCCCGGTGCGCAGGCTCGCCCTGCCGTACCGGATCGACTTCCGGGGCATGGCGGTGCACGGTGCCGTCGTCCACCTGCTCTCCCCGGACGGGCACCTCGCCGCCTTCGACACCGCCGCTCCGAAGGGGCGGATGCTGTGGGACCTGGAAACGGCGGCGGGGAACGTGTCCCCGCCGGTCCTCGGACCCGGCAACCGGCTCTACTTCTCCGTCCAGGACGGCCGGCTGCTCGCGGTCGACACCGCACGCGGGGCGCTGATCGGCCAGACCCGGCCGCGCCTGGAGAACGGTCGGCTCGCGTACGCGCCCGTGGTTCCCCCACCGGTGGTCGCCGGGGACCGGGTGTTCGGGACGGCCCCGGACGGGTCCGTGTTCGCGGTGGACGCACAGGACCCGGAGTCCTGGTGAGGGGCTGAGGCGCGGATGCGGCGGAGGGGAGCGGACTGCTGCCCGCTCCCCTCCGCCGTGCGTCCGTCGGGCTCAGCCCAGCTTGGTCACGTCCCGGACCGCGCCCTTGTCGGCGCTGGTCGCCATCGCCGCGTACGCCCGCAGCGCCGCCGACACCTTGCGCTGGCGGTCCTTCGGCGCGTACACGCCGCCGAGGGCCTCGCGGCGGGCCGCGAGGACGTCCTCGTCGACGAGGAGCTCGATGGAGCGGTTCGGGATGTCGATGCGGACCCGGTCGCCGTCCTCGACCAGCGCGATCGTGCCGCCCGACGCGGCCTCCGGGGAGGCATGGCCGATGGAGAGGCCCGAGGTGCCGCCGGAGAACCGGCCGTCGGTCACCAGCGCGCAGGTCTTGCCCAGACCGCGGCCCTTGAGGAAGGACGTCGGGTAGAGCATCTCCTGCATGCCGGGGCCGCCCTTGGGGCCCTCGTAACGGATGACGACCACGTCTCCGTCGGTGACCTGCTTGTTGAGGATCTTCTCGACGGCTTCTTCCTGCGACTCGCAGACGACGGCCGGGCCCTCGAAGGTCCAGATCGACTCGTCGACGCCGGCCGTCTTCACCACGCAGCCGTCGACGGCGAGGTTGCCGTGCAGGACGGCGAGGCCGCCGTCCTTGGAGTACGCGTGGGCCGCGTCGCGGATGCAGCCGTTCGCCGCGTCCGTGTCGAGGGTGTCCCAGCGCTCCGACTGGGAGAAGGCGGTCGCCGAGCGGACGCAGCCGGGGGCGGCGTGCCACAGCTCGACGGCTTCCTCCGAGGGCGAGCCGCCGCGCACGTCCCAGGTGTTCAGCCACTCCTTGATGGAGGGCGCGTGGACGGCGTGCACGTCCTCGTTGAGCAGCCCGGCCCGGTAGAGCTCGCCGAGGATGGCGGGGATGCCGCCGGCCCGGTGCACGTCCTCCATGTAGTACGTGCGGTCCTTGGCGACGTTCGGCGCGACCTTGGCCAGGCAGGGGACGCGGCGGGAGACGGCGTCCATGTCGGGCAGGCCGTAGTCGAGCTCGGCTTCCTGGGCGGCGGCGAGCAGGTGGAGGATCGTGTTGGTCGAGCCGCCCATGGCGATGTCGAGGGCCATGGCGTTCTCGAAGGCCGCGCGGGTCGCGATGGAGCGCGGCAGGACGGAGTGGTCGTCCTGCTCGTAGTGGCGGCGGGTGATGTCGACGACCGTGCGGGCGGCGTTCTCGTAGAGCGCCCGGCGGGCGGTGTGGGTGGCGAGGACCGAGCCGTTGCCGGGGAGGGAGAGGCCGATGGCCTCGGTCAGGCAGTTCATCGAGTTGGCGGTGAACATGCCGGAACAGGAACCGCAGGTCGGACAGGCGTTCTCCTCGATGCGGGAGATGTCCTCGTCCGAGACGTTCGGGTTCACGGCGTCGGAGATCGCGTCGACCAGGTCGAGCGTGCGGACCGAGCCGTCGACGAGGGTGGCCCGGCCGGACTCCATCGGACCGCCGGAGACGAAGACCGTGGGGATGTTGAGGCGCAGGGCGGCCATCAGCATGCCGGGAGTGATCTTGTCGCAGTTGGAGATGCAGATCAGGGCGTCGGCGCAGTGCGCCTCGACCATGTACTCCACGCTGTCGGCGATCAGGTCGCGGGAGGGCAGGGAGTAGAGCATGCCGCCGTGGCCCATCGCGATGCCGTCGTCGACCGCGATCGTGTTGAACTCGCGCGGGATGGCGCCGGCGGCCGTGATGGCCTCGGAGACGATCCGGCCGACCGGCTGGAGGTGGGTGTGGCCGGGGACGAACTCGGTGAAGGAGTTGGCGACCGCGATGACGGGCTTCCGGCCGATGTCCGCGCCGGGTACACCGGAGGCGCGCATAAGGGCGCGGGCGCCCGCCATGTTGCGGCCGTGGGTGACAGTGCGGGACCTCAGCTCGGGCATCGTCGCTCGCTCCTCGTGACGGGTGTGCTTGCTACTGAGCGTACGCCGCCGCTCCAAGATCTGGACAGGTCGTCCGGAATGCGGGACGGATGTTCACGCTTCGGTCAAGCCCGGGTCAGGTAGCGCTGGAGCGTCGGAGCCACCTGCTCGATGATCTGCTCCGGGTCCGCCGAGGCCATCGGCTCGACCTGGATCACGTACCGCAGGATCGCGATCCCGATCATGTGGGAGGCCGCGAGCTCGGCGCGGAAGCTCGGGTCCGGCACGTCCAGTTCGGCCGCGATCCGCTCCAGCAGCCGGCGCAGCACGAAGGTCCGCAGCACCTTGGCCGCCGCCTCGTGGGTGAGGGCGGAGCGGACGATCGCGAGGAGCGGCGCGCGGGAGGCCGGGTTCTCCCAGACGCCGATGAAGAAGCGCGCGAGCCGTTCCCCGATGGCCTCGCGCGGGCCGCCGAGGATCGCCGGGACGACGGTCGTGGGCTCGAAGGAGACCTCGACGGCCGCGGCGAAGACCTCGTCCTTGGAGCCGAAGTAGTGGTGCACGAGCGCCGGGTCCACCCCGGCCGCCCTGGCGATGCCGCGCACGGACGCCTTGTCGTAGCCGCGCTCGGCGAACTGCGTCCGGGCCGCCTCCAGGATGCGCTCGCGCGCGCCCGGGCCGCTCTCCTCCTCGGTACGGGACGGGCGGCCACGCCGTCGCGGGGCCGGCTCGGTCATGTGCGGGGGGCCCGTTCCGTCGTGCGGGAGCCCGGAGCCGTTCCGGGTCCCGGGGCGGGCCGGCCGGCGGCCGAGGCGAGGTGGAGCCGGGTGAAGGCGAGGGCTTCCGCGAGGTCGGCCTCGCGTTCGGCGGCTGACATCGCGCGGCGGGTGTTGACCTCGATGACCACGTGCCCGTCGAAGCCGGTGAGCGCCAGCCGTTCCAGGAGCTCGGCGCAGGGCTGCGTACCGCGCCCCGGCACCAGGTGCTCGTCCTTGGCCGACCCCTTGCCGTCGGCGAGGTGGACGTGGCCGAGGCGGTCGCCCATCCGGTCGATCATGGCGAGGGCGTCGGTGCGGGCGGTCGCGGTGTGCGAGAGGTCGACGGTGAAGTGCCGGTAGTCGTCCTTCGTGACGTCCCACTCGGGGGCGTACGCGAGCATCTCTCGGTCCTTGTACCGCCACGGGTACATGTTCTCGACGGCGAACCGCACGTCCGTCTCGTCCGCCATCCGCCAGATGCCGGTCACGAAGTCCTTGGCGTACTGGCGCTGCCAGCGGAACGGCGGGTGCACCACGACCGTCGACGCACCGAGCCGCTCGGCGGCCGTACGGGCGCGCTGGAGCTTGACCCACGGGTCGGTGGACCAGACGCGCTGGGTGATGAGGAGGCAGGGGGCGTGCACGGCCAGCACCGGAACGCCGTGGTAGTCGGAGAGCCTGCGCAGCGCCTCGACGTCCTGGCTGACCGGATCGGTCCACACCATGACCTCGACGCCGTCGTACCCGAGGCGCGCGGCGATCTCGAAGGCCGTCGCCGTCGACTCCGGATAGACCGAGGCCGTCGACAGGGCGACCTTCGCATCCGGGATGCGCACCGCTGGTTCTGCCACGGAGACAGGGTACGGGGCGGGCCGGGGGGCCGGGGGGTGGTTCCGGTCACGCCCGGCCGCGCACGCCACGGCCCGTCCGGGCCCGGGCGGAGGCGGGTCACGGCCTTCCCCGGTGCGGCGCCCGGCCCTCAGTGCTCCGGCAGGTGGTCCAGACGGCGCAGGATGACGCCCTCGCGCAGGGCCCAGGGGCAGATCTCCAGCTCCGCGACGCCGAGCAGGTCCATCGCGCCCTCGGCGACCAGGGCACCCGCGAGGAGCTGCCCGGCACGCCCCTCGGAGACGCCGGGGAGGGCGGCGCGCTCGGGAACGGTCATGGCCGCGAGGCGCGGCACCCACTCCTCCAGGGACCTGCGGGTGAGGATCCGCTGCACGTAGAGGCCCTCCCCCGAACCGGGTGCGCCCGCGATCCTGGCGAGCTGCTTGAAGGTCTTGGAGGTGGCCACGACGTGATCGGGGCGGCCGAAGCGGCTGAACTCGCCGACCGTGCGGGCGATCTGCGCGCGCACGTGACGGCGCAGCGCCTTCACGTCGGCGGTGTCGGCCGGGTCGCCGGGCAGCCAGCCGGCCGTCAGCCGGCCCGCGCCGAGCGGCAGGGAGACCGCGGTGTCCGGGTCCTCGTCGATGCCGTACGCGACTTCCAGGGAACCGCCGCCGATGTCGAGGAGCAGCAGCTTGCCCGCGGACCAGCCGAACCAGCGGCGGGCCGCGAGGAAGGTCAGCCGGGCCTCCTCCTCACCGGTGAGGACCTGGAGGTCGACCCCGGTCTCGTCCTTCACGCGGGCGAGGACCGCATCGGCGTTGCTGGCCTCCCGCACCGCGGAGGTGGCGAACGGCAGCACTTCCTCGCAGCCCTTGTCCTCGGCGGCGGCGAGCGCGTCCCGCACGGTCGCGATGAGCCGTTCGACGCCGGCGGGCGCGATCGCCCCCCGCTCGTCGAGCAGCTCGGCGAGCCGCAGCTCCGCCTTGTGCGAGTGGGCGGGCAGCGGTCGGGCACCGGGGTGGGCGTCCACCACCAGCAGGTGCACTGTGTTCGAACCGACGTCGAGGACTCCGAGTCTCATGGGCGGAACGGTACCGATGACCCGGCCGGTTCCGTTGCCGGATGAACCATTGGGTTCGACTGCCGCCCGGGACGCCGGCCGACCGGGACCCCGTGGGACGCGTCACGGCGCCGGGCGGCCGGCCCCGGAGTGCTGCCCCGGAGTGCGGCCGCGGTGGCGCGGGCCGCGGACGTGGGGCTTCGGCACTCGTACCGCCGGGCCGGGCGGAAGCCGAGGTCCGTGCGCCCGCCCGCATACGCTTGGCCATGTGCCAAAGACGAAGAAGGCGAAGCCGGGCAAGGACAGTGGCGACGACGGCGTGAAGGCGGCCAGGACCGCGCACGCGGCGAAGTCGGTGAAGGCCGTGAAGGTCGGGAAGGTCGGGAAGGTCGGGAAGCAGAAGCGGGGCAAGGCCGAGGAGCCGGACGAGAAGGGCCTCGACTTCGCCCGCGCCTGGGTCGAGTTTCCCGATCCGGCCGACGAGGAACAGGTCTTCCGCTGTGACCTGACCTGGCTGACGTCCCGCTGGACCTGCATCTTCGGCAACGGCTGCCAGGGCATCCAGGAGGGGCGCGCCGACGACGGCTGCTGCACGCTGGGCGCGCACTTCTCCGACGAGGACGACGAGAAGCGGGTCGCGGAGCACGTGGCCCGGCTGACGCCCGAGCTGTGGCAGTTCCACGGGGTCGGGACCGAGTCGGGTTGGGTGCAGCGCGACGAGGACGGCGACCGGCAGACCCGCCGCTGGGAGGGGTCCTGCATCTTCCAGAACCGGCCCGGCTTCGCGGGCGGCGCGGGCTGCTCGCTGCACATCCTGGCGATGAAGGAGGGCCGCGAGCCGCTGGAGACGAAGCCCGACGTCTGTTGGCAGCTTCCGGTGCGGCGGACGTACGACTGGATCGAGCGCCCCGACGACAGCCGGGTGTTGCAGGTGTCGATCGGCGAGTACGACCGACGCGGCTGGGGTCCGGGCGGACACGACCTGCACTGGTACTGCACGACGGCCTCCTCGGCACACGTCGGCGGTGAGCCCGTCTACGTCTCGTACCGGCCGGAGCTCGTCGAGATGATGGGCGAGGAGGCGTACCGGGTGCTCGCCGGGCTGTGCGAGGCCCGGCTCGCCTCGCACCTGCCGCTCGTGGCACCGCACCCGGCGGACCCGGTCTGATCCGAGGGGGTGCCGTACGGGACCGCCGGGGTGCCGTACGGGGACGCCCTCGTACGGGGCGCGCCGGCGGTCCCGCGGGGCGGCGGGGTGCCGTGTCCCGCGGCGCGTGTCGGCCGGGGGGTTCCGGGGTTCCTAGGAGGACGACGGTGGGGGTGGTTCCTCCGTCGTCGGCGGGCCCGGGTCCGAAGGGCTGGACGGGGGTTCCCCGGCCGTCGGCTCCGTCGTCGGCTCGGTCGTCGGCGGCGGGTCCGTGGGCTCGGTGGGGGGCGGCTCGCTCGGATCCGTCGGCGGCGGGTCCGTGGGCGGCTCGCTCGGGTCCGTCGGCGGCGGGGAGGTCGGCGGGGGCGTCGGCTCCGTCGTCCTCGGCGGGGGCGTGATCACCCGGTCCTTGGGCGGCGGGGGCTGCCCGTGGCCGTCGATCTGCACGACCGCGCCCGTCGGGTTGACCCCGATCCGCGCGCTCCAGGAGCCGACGGGTTCGCGCGCCCGGTCGACGCGGACGACGATCGTGGTCTTCTCTCCGGGGCGGAGGGTGCCGGAGGCCCGGCTGACATACAACCACGGCGCGTCCGTCCACAGCGACCAGTCGACGGGCGAACCCCCGGAGGCGGTGAGCGTGAGCAGGGTGAGGTCGCCGCGGCCGGTGGCGGCGACCTCGATCCACCCGGGGGCCGGTTCGCCGGGCCGGGACGGCGCTGCGGTGCTGCCGGGGCTGACGACCTCGACGGAGACGTCGGGGGTGCGGCTGCCCTGGGTGAAGCGGGGCTCGGGAGCGGTGCTGGTGTTGCCCGCGTTCTCATACCGGTCGTAGGGAACGTCGTCCCGGGTCGCCGGTTCGTCCGCCTCGGGCGTGCTGATCCCGGGACCGTCGTGACCGGCGCTGTCGGTGTCCGGGGTCCCCCGGTAGGAGGTCCACAGGGCGAGGACGGGGGCGGCGACCACGGCGGCGACCACGGTGGTGGTGACCGCGCGGGCCCGCATCCGGTCGCGGCGGGCCGTGTGGTCCTTCGGGTCCAGGGGGAAGCCGGTCGGCGCGAAGCGCGGGGCGCCGGCACGCGCCCGCGGGACGTGCAGCATCGCCATGTACGCGGCGGTCCGGGGCGCCTCGACCAGGGGCAGCCGGTCCGCCGGCAGGGAGGTCCCGCCGGGCCAGGGTCCCCCGGCCCCCACCCTCTCGGCCGTGCGGCGACAGCGGGGGCAGTCGTCGACGTGCCGGACGAGTTCGGCGCGCAGGGCGGCGGAGAGGAGCACCCGCTGGTCTCCGGTGAGCCGGGCGACGGTGGGGCAGTTGCCGGTCTCGACGACGGCGAGGGCGGCGCGGGTGCGTTCCACTTCGCAGCCGGCGGTGGCGAGGAGTTCGCGGGCGGCGAGCGGGTCGAGGGAGAGCACGGCGGCGACCTGGCGGTGGCTGAGGCCGTGCCGCGCCGAGAGCTCCAGGGCCTCCCGCTGCTCGGGCGTGGTGCCGGCGGCCTCGGGCCAGGCGAGCCGGGCGAGCTCGGCGCGGCGCCGTTCGACGGTCTCCTGGGGAACCGGGGGCGGCTCGGGTGCGGCGACGGCCGGGCGGCCGGTGTGGGCGCCCTGGCGCTTGCGCCGCTGTTCGCCGAGGCTGCGGAGACAGGCCCAGCGGGCGAGGGCGTACAGCCAGGCGGTGCGCCCGTCCGCATCGGAGGGGCAACGGCCTTGGTGGCGCTCGGCGACGGCGAGGACGTCGCCGAGGACGGCGGTCGCCGTGTCGTGGTCGCAGAGCACGGAGAGGCAGTACGTGAAGAGGCCGTCGAGGGCGGCTTCGTAGCGGGCGGGGGGTCGCCGGCCGAGCGCCCGCCGGCCCCGGTCCGTGGCGCGGTGCGCCCGGTGTGCGCCGGTGGTGCGTGCGGAGGATTCCAGCCTGCTGCTCGTCACTGGGCGACCGTAGGCAGGACCGGGCGCACTCTTCATATTGGTTGCCCGATTCTCATTCTTACGGGTGAAGGTATCCCTCGAAGGGGGACAGGAACCCGGTGCTCCGGCGCCGTGGCCCTCACCCGTGGGGACGACCGCGCCCCACTGTCGGTGGCGGCCGATACGGTGTCGCCCATGGCTGCCCGTACGAAAACCGCCAAGGACCGGCCCTCCTACCGCTGCACCGAGTGTGGCTGGCAGACCGCCAAATGGCTCGGTCGCTGCCCCGAGTGCCAGGCCTGGGGGACGGTCGAGGAGTACGGCGCACCCGCCGTCCGGACGACCGCGGCGGGACGCGTCTCCAGCGCCGCGCTGCCCATCGGCCAGGTCGACGGCCGGCAGGCGACCGCCCGCTCGACCGGTGTCGACGAGCTGGACCGGGTGCTCGGCGGAGGCTTGGTGCCGGGCGCCGTCGTGCTGCTCGCGGGCGAGCCGGGCGTCGGCAAGTCCACGCTGCTGCTCGACGTGGCGGCCAAGGCGGCGAGCGACGAGCACCGGACCCTCTACGTCACGGGCGAGGAGTCGGCGAGTCAGGTCCGGCTGCGCGCCGACCGGATCGACGCGATCAGCGACCACCTGTACCTGGCCGCCGAGACCGATCTGTCGGCCGTCCTCGGACACCTCGACGCCGTGAAGCCCTCGCTCCTGGTCATGGACTCGGTGCAGACCGTCGCCTCCCCCGAGATCGACGGGGCGCCCGGCGGCATGGCCCAGGTCCGCGAAGTCGCCGGCGCCCTGATCCGGGCCTCCAAGGAGCGCGGCATGTCGACGCTGCTCGTCGGCCACGTCACCAAGGACGGGGCGATCGCGGGGCCCCGGCTCCTGGAGCACCTGGTGGACGTCGTCCTCAGCTTCGAGGGCGACCGGCACGCGCGCCTGCGCCTGGTCCGGGGCGTGAAGAACCGGTACGGGGCGACCGACGAGGTCGGCTGCTTCGAGCTGCACGACGAGGGCATCACCGGTCTCGCCGACCCCTCCGGGCTCTTCCTGACCCGGCGTGACGTGGCCGTGCCGGGCACCTGCCTGACGGTCACCCTGGAGGGTCGCCGGCCGCTCGTGGCCGAAGTGCAGGCGCTGACCGTGGACTCCCAGATCCCCTCCCCCCGCCGCACCACCTCCGGCCTGGAGACCTCCCGGGTCTCGATGATGTTGGCGGTCCTGGAGCAGCGCGGCCGGATCAGCGCACTGGGCAAGCGCGACATCTACAGCGCGACCGTGGGCGGGGTGAAGCTCACCGAGCCCGCCGCCGACCTGGCGATCGCGCTGGCCCTGGCGTCCGCGGCGAGCGACACCCCGCTGCCGAAGAACCTGGTCGCGATCGGCGAGGTCGGACTCGCGGGCGAGGTGCGCCGGGTGACGGGCGTGCAGCGCCGGCTCGCCGAGGCGCACCGGCTGGGCTTCACGCACGCGCTGGTCCCGGGGGATCCGGGGAAGGTGCCGGCGGGAATGAAGGTGACGGAGGTCGCGGACGTGGGCGATGCCCTGCGGGTGCTGCCGCGCGGGCGCAGGACGAAGCCGGCGGAGGACGCAGCGGGCGGCTGACCGGGCCCGGTGCCCGGTGCTCCGCCCCGGGCGGAAGCGGGTCTGCGGTGCCCGTCCGCTCCCGTGCGCCCGTGCGGCCCGGCACGAAAGGGAGGCCCTCGTTCCGGTGGCGGACCCCCTGCCGAGGTGGTGTCGCTAGACTTTGCCCTGGTCTCGCCCATCCGTACGAGCCGGAGGAGTGCAGTGGCAGCCAAGGACGGGGCAGCAGCTCCTGGAAAGTCCGGCGCGGGCTCCGGCAACGAAGCACTGATGCGCGCCGCCCTGAGCGCGGTCGCACCGGGCACCGCCCTGCGCGACGGCCTGGAGCGGATCCTCCGGGGCAACACGGGCGGCCTCATCGTGCTCGGCCTGGACAAGACGGTCGACTCGATGTGCACGGGCGGCTTCGTGCTGGACGTGGAGTTCACCGCCACCCGCCTGCGCGAGCTGTGCAAGCTCGACGGCGCCCTCGTCCTCGACAAGGACATCACCAAGATCCACCGCGCGGGTGTGCAGCTGGTCCCCGACGCCTCCATCCCCACCGAGGAGACGGGCACCCGGCACCGCACCGCGGACCGGGTCTCCAGGCAGTGCAACTTCCCGGTGGTCTCCGTCTCCCAGTCGATGCGGTTGATCGCGCTGTACGTGAACGGAGAGCGCCGGGTCCTGGAGGAGTCGGCCGCGATCCTGTCGCGCGCCAACCAGGCGCTCGCGACCCTGGAGCGTTACAAGCTCCGGCTCGACGAGGTCGCCGGTACGCTCTCCGCCCTGGAGATCGAGGACCTGGTGACGGTCCGGGACGTCACGGCGGTGGCGCAGCGCCTGGAAATGGTCCGCCGGATCGCCACCGAGATCGCCGAGTACGTGGTCGAGCTCGGCACCGACGGCCGTCTCCTCTCGCTCCAGCTCGACGAGTTGATCGCGGGAGTGGAACCGGAGCGCGAGTTGGTGGTCCGGGACTACGCGCCGGAGCCGGCGTCCCCGCGGGCCGCCTCCGGGAAGGGACCCCAGCGCTCGCGGTCCGTCACCGAGGCGCTCACCGAGCTGGACGCGCTCACCCACACCGAACTGCTCGAACTCCCCGTCGTGGCGCGGGCCCTCGGCTACAGCGGCTCGCCGGAGACGCTCGACTCCGCGGTGTCGCCGCGCGGCTACCGCCTCCTGGCGAAGGTGCCGCGGCTGCCCGGCGCGATCATCGAGCGGCTGGTGGAGCACTTCGGCGGGCTGCAGAAGCTGCTCGCGGCCAGCGTGGACGACCTGCAGACCGTCGACGGGGTCGGCGAGGCGCGGGCCCGCAGCGTCCGCGAGGGGCTTTCCCGGCTCGCGGAGTCCTCGATCCTGGAGCGGTACGTCTGAGTCCCGGAGGGGCGCTCAGTCCTTCGCGAGCCTGAACGACGCCGGGAGCACCTTCGTGCCCGGCACCGTCGCCTCCACCAGGTAGGTGCCGGGGTCGGCCTGGCCCGCCGGGACGGTGGCGCACTGCGGGGCGCTGGGACGGCGGTCCCACTCCACGGTGTGGGTGATGGTGCCGCGGGCGGGGATGCGCAACAGGACCGGGGTGCCCGGGCGCGGGCAGTCGGCGGAGGACCAGACTTCCTCGTCCTGGTCGTCGCTGATCGTCAGAACCGCGCTGCGGGGGCCGAAGTCGGCCTTGCAGGTGGTGTCCGAGGGGTTCTTGACGACGAGCTGGAAGCGGGGCTTCTCCCCCGGCTCATAGGTGACCTTGGTGGAGCGGAGCGTCAACTGCAGGGTCCCGGAGGGACAGTTGGGGAGTGGGGAGTCGGCCGGCACCTGTTGGCCAGCACCGGTGCCCGCGCCGCCGTCACCGCCCGCTCCGTCGGTGTCGCCGTTCTTTCCGGTGCTCCCGGTCCCGGCGTCCGCCCCCGCATCGGTGCCGGCGTCCGCGCCGGAGCCGGTCGAGCCGCCGGCGCCGCTGCCGTCGCCGGCGTCACCCTCGTCGGAATCGTCCGACTCGTCGCGCCCACCGGGCTGTTGACTGATCGCCGGCCCGGTGCCGGAGGGTCCCGGGGTGATCGAGGGAGGGGTCGGCGTGGCGCCGTTGGCGGCGTCGTTCGCCTTCTTCCCCTCACCGCCACCGGAGGTGAAGGCCCATGCGGCGAGCAGGGCGAGGAGCGCCACCAGGCACAGCGCCACCGCCCTCCGTCGCCAGTAGATGGTGGAGGGAAGCGGCCCGACCGGATTGCGCAAAGATCCCACGCCCCGAACCTTACGAGAGATCCGGCCCAACTCCCGCCCCACCCGCCGCCCGAGGGGCCAAGTTTTGCCGATGATCACATCCGTCGGTTCGGGGAACTTTTCCCGGGGACGGCCCCGAAACCGTAGGGAAACGACGCGAATCGCAAGCCCCGCTTTCGCCCGAGGCTCGTTCTGGCCGTTGGCCGGGGAAGACGGACTCCGGATTCCGGTTAGCGTCATTCCCCATGAACACCCTCCTCGACCTCTCCGATCGTCTGTATCTCGACGTCGCCGACTTCGCCCACGCCACCCCCCACTGGTTCCAGTGGGTCGCCGAGGTGTGGACGGAGCTGGGACTGCTGCTCTTCGGCGCGCTGTTCCTGGCCGGCTGGTGGCGCTCCCGGGAGGGGTCGAGCCGGGCGATGGCGCTCGCGCTGCTCGCCCCGGTCGCCACCGCCTTCGGTTACGTGGTGAGCGAGGTCTTGAAGTCGTTGTTCGACGAGGAACGCCCGTGCCGCGCGGTCACCGGTGCACCCGCCTCCCTGATCACCTGCCCGCCGCACGGCGACTGGTCCTTCCCCAGCAACCACTCGGCGATCGCGGGCGCCGCTGCGATCGCGCTCGCACTGTCCTGGCGGGGAATCGTCTGGCTGACCGTGCCGATGGCCGTGCTCATGGCCTTCTCCCGGGTCTTCGTCGGGGTCCACTACCCGCACGACGTGACCGTCGGACTGCTCCTCGGCTGCCTGGTCGCCTTCCTCGTGATGCGGGCGGGCGAGCGGCCCGTGCGTTCCCTGGTGGAGACGGCCCGGTCGAGCCGGAGCTCGGCCGTGGTGTGGTGCGCGGGGCGCGGGCCGCGCACGCGCGCCTCTGCGCACGCTCCCGCGCCCTCCGAGCGGCCCTCTCGGGCACGCCACGGCGCGTACTGATCGCGCCGGAGACGTGCCAGGATCGGAGGTGCCATGACTTCCATCGACGCTTCCCCCACGCCCCCCGCCCCCGAGGCCCCGGTGCCCGCCGCCGAGCTGCACGGGCCCGTCCTCGCCTGGTTCGACCAGCACGCCCGTGACCTGCCCTGGCGCCGCCCCGAGGCCGGCGCCTGGGGCGTGATGGTCAGCGAGTTCATGCTCCAACAGACCCCGGTCGTCCGCGTCCTCCCGGTGTACGAGCAGTGGCTGGCGCGCTGGCCCCGGCCGGCCGACCTGGCCGCGGAGGCACCGGGCGAGGCCGTCCGCGCCTGGGGGCGGCTCGGCTATCCGCGGCGTGCGCTCCGATTGCACGCGGCGGCCGTGGCCATAACGGAACGGCACCGCGGCGACGTGCCCGCCGACCACGGGCAGCTGCTCGCACTGCCCGGCATCGGCGAGTACACGGCGGCGGCGGTCGCCTCCTTCGCGTACGGGCAGCGGCACGCGGTCCTGGACACCAATGTGCGCCGGGTCTTCGCCCGGGCGGCGACCGGGGTCCAGTACCCGCCGAACGCGACCACGGCCGCCGAGCGGCGGCTCGCCCGGGCGCTGCTGCCGGCGGACGAGGCCACGGCGTCCCGCTGGGCAGCCGCCTCCATGGAGCTGGGCGCCCTGGTGTGCACGGCGAAGAACGAGGACTGCGGACGCTGCCCGATCGCCGGGAAGTGCGCCTGGCGGCTCGCGGGGAAGCCGGCGCACGACGGGCCGCCGCGCCGCGGCCAGACGTACGCCGGGACCGACCGGCAGGTGCGCGGCCGGCTCCTCGCCGTGCTGCGGGAGTCGCCGGACCCGGTGCCCCAGGCCGACCTGGACCTCGTCTGGGACGAGCCGGTGCAGCGGGCCAGGGCCCTGGACGGGCTGGTCTCGGACGGGCTGGTCGAGCCGCTGGACGGAGGCAGGTACCGGCTGCCGCTGTCCTGAGGCCGACGGCCCGAAACCTTCCCGGCCCCGCTGTTACACAACCGATGGGTAGCCGTGCGTCCACCGACGGCTGCCCCGCACAGCCCCGTGACAAGCGCTCCGTAGCGTCGTCCACGACACGAGGAACGAGCAGGTCACGGGGATCGGAGGCGGTTCGGATGAGGCACGGCGAGGTGCTCGACTTCGAGGAGTACGTACGCACGCGGCAGGACGCGCTGCTGCGGAGCGCCCGTCGCCTCGTCGCCGACCCCGTCGAGGCCCAGGACCTCCTGCAGACCGCGCTGGCCCGTACGTACGGCCGCTGGGACGGCATCGCCGACAAGTCCCTCGCCGACGCCTACCTGCGCCGGGTCATGATCAACACCCGGACCGAGTGGTGGCGCTCCCGCAAGCTCGAAGAGGTCCCCACCGAACAGCTGCCCGATGCGAGCATCGACGACCTGACGGAACAGCACGCCGACCGGGCCCTGCTCATGGACGTCCTGAGGGTGCTCGCGCCGAAGCAGCGCAGCGTCGTGGTCCTGCGGCACTGGGAGCAGATGAGCACCGAGGAGACGGCGGCGGCGCTCGGCATGTCGACGGGTACCGTGAAGTCCACGCTCCACCGTGCGCTCGCCCGGCTCCGCCAGGAACTGGAGGAACGCGGCCTCGATGCCCGCGCCCCGGGCCGGGCGGAGGGGCGGACGACGGTGCGGAGCGGCGAAGGGGGCGGGGAGCGGTGCGCGGCCTAGACGGCGAACCGGGCGGAAGAGGACACCGGAACCACCGCGGTTCCGACGGCGACGGGAACGCCTCGGGCGGCCCCGTCGCCGAAGTCTGCGTCCGGGCCCTCGACGCCCCCGCCGGCGGCGAGGACCTCGGCGGTGGCTCCGGTGCCGGCCGGGGTGCCGCCGGACCCCGCCCGCCCCGTACGACCAGGGCGGCGAGCGCGGCGGCGACGGCCGGCCTCGTCGCCGTCGGCCTGTCCCTGGCCGCCTGCTCCACCGGTGGCACCGGCTCCCGTGACGAGGGCGCGGCCCGCACCGATGAGGTGGTCGCCGCGGCACCCGTCCCCTCCTCCTCCGACCCCTCGGGTCCACGGGCGGCCGAGCGGGTGGACCCGATCGCGCTGCTGAAGGCCGACCCGAAGATCGGCACACGGCTCAAGGACGATCTGGAGCCGTGCGTCGCGGACGCCTACCCGGTGGACGCCTCCTACGGCAACCTCACCGGTGCCTCCGCCCCCGATGTCGTCGTCAACGTGATGACCTGCGGCGATGCCGTCGGCATCGGGACGTACGTCTACCGGAAGCAGAGCGGCCAGTACGAGAACGTGTTCATGGCCGAGGAGGCGGCGGTCTACGCCACGATCGACCGCGGTGACCTCGTCGTCACCCGACAGGTCTATGCGAAGGGCGACCCCGTCGCCTACCCCTCGGGCGAAGACGTGATCACCTACCGCTGGTCGGGGAACGCGTTCGCCCAGCACGACTGGGTGCACAACGACTACAGCCGGGCCGTCGGCGACGGCCCGGAGCCCGCGCCGAGCGGGCCCCCGGCCCCCTGATCCGCACCTCCGCACCCCCGCGCAGAAAGAACGCACCGACCCCGAAGGACACGCACGATGGCCGAGACCCATGTCCTGTTCGTCGAGGACGACGACGTCATCCGTGAGGCCACCCAGCTCGCCCTGGAGCGCGACGGCTTCCGGGTGACCGCCATGCCCGACGGGCTCTCCGGCCTGGACGCCTTCCGGGCGAAGCGCCCCGACATCGCCCTGCTGGACGTGATGCTGCCGGGGATGGACGGGGTGAGCCTGTGCCGTCGCATCCGCGACGAGTCGACGGTCCCCGTCATCATGCTGTCGGCGCGCGCCGATTCCATCGACGTCGTGCTCGGCCTGGAGGCCGGAGCCGACGACTACGTCACCAAGCCCTTCGACGGCTCCGTCCTGATGGCCCGGATCAGGGCCGTGTTGCGCCGCTTCGGGCACGCGGGAGGTGCGGGCGAGCGCGGGAACGGACCGGTGGACGCCGGGGGGCTGCTCGTCTTCGGCGACCTGGAGGTCGACACCGAGGGCATGGAGGTCCGCAAGGGCGGTGCGCCGGTGGCGCTGACCCCGACCGAGATGCGGCTGCTGCTGGAGTTCTCCTCGGCGCCGGGCACGGTGTTGTCCCGGGACAAGCTCCTGGAGCGGGTGTGGGACTACGGTTGGGGCGGCGACACCCGGGTCGTGGACGTCCATGTGCAGCGGCTGCGCGCCAAGATCGGTCAGGACCGGATCGAGACCGTGCGCGGCTTCGGCTACAAGCTCAAGAACTGACCCGGCATGACCCACGAGACGTCCTGCACGACGGGCACGCGTCGGTGAGGCCGCTCGCCCTCCGGACCGGGGTCCGCTGGAAGATCGCCGTCGCCATCGCAGCGGTCGGCGCCCTCATCGCGATCACCCTGAGCGTGATCGTGCACAACGCCGCCCGCATCTCGATGCTCGACAATGCGCGCGAGGTGCAGATGGAACGGCTGCTCTTCGCCCAGCGGTTGTACGAGACGGCGAAGCCGAAGGAGCCCCGCTTCGGCACGAAGATCAACGATCCGGCGCTGCCGCCGGAGCTCGACCAGCTGATGCGGGACCGGCGGCGCGGGACCTTCGTGCAGGAGCACCGGCACGGCGGTCCGCCGGACGTGTGGGCGGCCGTCCCCCTCGCCAACGGGGACGTGCTCTCGCTGCACATCCCCTTCGCCGACCGGAGCGCCACCATCATGAGGGACCTGGACCGGGCCCTGGTCATCGGCTCGGTGTCGGTGGTCTTCGGCGGGTGTGCGCTCGGCGTGTTGATCGGCGGGCAGCTCTCGCGGCGACTGCGCAAGGCCGCCGTCGCGGCCGGCCGGGTGGCCCAGGGCAACGGGGACGTCCGGGTGCGGGAGGCCGTCGGCGGGGTCGTGCGGGACGAGACCGATGACCTGGCGTGGGCGGTGGACTCCCTGACCGACGCCCTGAACGAGCGGATCCAGGCCGAGCGGCGGGTCACCGCCGACATCGCGCACGAACTGCGCACCCCCGTCACCGGGCTGCTCACGGCGGCCGAGCTGCTGCCGCCGTCACGACCCGCCGAGCTGGTCCGGGACCGGGCACAGGTCCTGCGCACCCTGGTCGAGGACGTCCTTGAGGTGGCCCGGCTGGACGGCGCCTCGGAGCGGGCCGAGCTCCAGGAGATCGCGCTCGGCGAGTTCGTGGAGCGGCGGGTGCGGGCCCTGCACCCGGACGTCGTCGTCCAGGTCGTGCACGAGTCCCGGGTGAACACCGATCCGCGCCGGCTGGAGCGGATCATCGGCAACCTCCTGGCCAACGCCGCCAAGCACGGCAAGCCACCGGTCGAGGTCACCGTCGAGGGCCGGGTGGTGCGGATCCGCGATCACGGTCCGGGTTTACCCGAAGCGCTCCTGAAGGAGGGCCCGCACCGGTTCCGCACGGGGACGAGCGACCGCGCGGGCCAGGGCCACGGCCTGGGCCTGACGATCGCGGCCGGGCAGGCCCGGGTCCTCGGCGCTCGACTGACCTTCCGGAACGTGGCCTCGGAGGGTTCCCCGGAGGGGGTGGGCGGCGCCATCGCGGTGCTGTGGCTGCCGGACCACGCGCCCACGAACACGGGCAGCTTCCCGGTGCTGCGGCCACCGCAATGACCACACGGCGGTGGCCGCCCCCTCTCGGGAGCGGCCCCACCGTCACCGTGCGGGGTCCTCGTACCAGGATCCGGTCCGCGGGCGTCGGGGGCGTCCGACGCCCGCGGCGCGGTCCCCGCACCGGGGGTCAGACCGCCTCGGCGACCTTGGGGGCCTCGCCGCCGGCCTCCGTCTTCGGGGCCGCGGCCGGTCCGGCGCCGCGGAGCGCCACTTCCTTGACGAAGAAGGCGAGGGCGAAGCCGAGGACGGCGACGGCCGAGGCGACCAGGAAGGCGCCGTGGGTGCCGGAGGCGACCGCGTGCTGGTACGCCTCGCGGAGTGCGTCCGGCAGCTTGGCGAGGCTCGCCGCGTCGAGCTGGGCGGTCCGCTCGGTGAGTCCGGCCCCGCCGCGGGAGGTCATCTCGTCCTGGACGCGGCTGGTGAAGAGCGCCCCCATGATCGCGACGCCGAAGGAGGAACCGAGCGTGCGGAAGAGGGTGGTGGAGGAGGAGGCGACACCCATGTCCTTCAGCTCCACGCTGTTCTGGGCGACCAGCATGGTGATCTGCATGAGGAAGCCCATGCCGGCGCCGAGGACGGCCATCCAGATCCCGGAGACGAGGCGCGAGGTGTCGGTGTCCATGGTGGAGAGCAGGAAGAGGCCGACCATCATGAGCGCGCCGCCCGCGATCGGGAAGACCTTGTACTTTCCGGTGCTGGTGGTGAACCGGCCGACGAGCAGCGAGACGACCATCATCGACAGCAGCATCGGCAGGAGCAGCAGGCCGGAGTTGGTGGCCGAGGCGCCCTGGACGGACTGCTGGAAGATCGGCAGGTAGAGGACCGCGCCGAACATCACGAAGCCGGTGATGAAGCCGATCAGGGACATCAGGGTGAAGTTGCGGCTGCGGAAGATGTGCAGCGGCATGATCGGGTCGCTCGCCCGGGTCTCGACGAAGAGGAAGGCGACGAGCGCGACGAGGCCGCCGATCGTGAGGCCGATGATGGTGGCCGAGCTCCAGGCGTACTCCGTGCCGCCCCAGGTGGTGACGAGGACGATCGCGGTGATGCCGGCGGTCAGCAGCGCGGCGCCGAGGAAGTCGATGCGGGTGCCGGTGGGGCGCTGCTTCTTGGGCAGGTGCAGGACGGCGGTGACCATGGCGAGGGCGACGATGCCGAGCGGCAGGTTGATGTAGAAGGACCAGCGCCATCCCCAGTGGTCGGTGATGGTGCCGCCGACGAGGGGACCGCCGATCATGGCGAGGGCCATCACGCCGGCGATCATGCCCTGGTACTTGCCGCGTTCGCGGGGCGGGATCAGATCGCCGATGATCGCCATCACGCCGACCATGAGGCCACCGGCGCCGAGGCCCTGGATCGTGCGGAAGCCGATCAGCTGCCCCATGTCCTGGGCCATGCCGCTGAGCGCCGAGCCGACCAGGAAGATCACGATCGAGGTGAGGAAGACGCCCTTGCGGCCGAACATGTCGCCGAGCTTGCCCCAGAGGGGGGTGGAGGCCGCCGTGGCCAGGGTGTAGGCGGTGACGACCCAGGAGAGGTGCTCCAGTCCGCCGAGCTCACCGACGATCGTCGGCATCGCCGTACCGATGATCATGTTGTCGAGCATCGCGAGCAACATCGCGATCATGAGGGCGAGGAGCACCACGCGCACGCTGCGCGGCTGCGCCCCGGACTCCCCCTCTGCCGTTGGTGCCTGCTGTTCCGTCGCCATCTCGATCCTTACTTGCCGCCCGGCTAGTTACTACACTGAGGAAGGTAGGCCGGTAACTAGCCGGGCGTCAAGTAAGTTTTCTGGAAAGTGGAGATCCGCCATGGCCCGAGGCAACACCCGCCAGCGCATCCAGGACGTGGCCCTCGAACTCTTCGCCGAGCAGGGCTACGAGAAGACCTCGCTGCGCGAGATCGCGGAACGCCTCGACGTCACCAAGGCCGCGCTCTACTACCACTTCAAGACCAAGGAAGACATCCTCGTCGGCATCTTCGAGGACCTGACCCGGCCGATGGACGAGCTGATCGAGTGGGCCCGGGAACAGCCCCGGACCCTGGAGACCAAGCGCGAAACCCTCCGCCGCTACCAGGTGGCCCTGCTCGCGGCGGCCCCGCTCTTCCGCTTCATGCAGGAGAACCAGGCCACCGTGCGGGAGCTGAGCGTGGGCCTGACCTTCAAGGAGCGCGTGCTCACGCTGACCGAGCTCCTCCAGGAGCCGGACTTCACCATCGAACAGAAGGTCCGCTGCGTCAGCGCGGTCTTCACCCTGCACGCGGGCACGTTCTTCGTGCAGCACGTCGAGGGCGACCCCGAGGAGAAGCAGGAAGCCGTCCTCGGGGTCGCCCTCGACCTCATCGACCAGGCCCACGAGGGCCGGTAGCAGCGTCAGATGGTGACGCCGTGGGACCGCAGGAAGGCGGCCGGGTTCACGGCGGAGCCGTAGTTCGGGGTGGTGCGGATCTCGAAGTGCAGGTGCGGGCCGGAAGAGTTGCCGGTGTTGCCCGAGAGGGCGATCTGCTGGCCGGCGGCGACCTTCTGGCCGACGGAGACCTTGATCTTCGACAGGTGGGCGTACTGCGAGTACGTGCCGTTGGCGTGCTTCACGACGATCGCGTTGCCGTAGGCGGGGCCGTCGCCGCCGCCGTTCGGGCCGGCCTTCACGACGGTACCGGCGGCAGCGGCCTTGACCGGGGTGCCGACGGGGACGGCGAAGTCCTGGCCGGAGTGCTTGTGGGCCCACATGGCGCCGCCCTGGTTGAAGCTGGCGGTGAGGGTGTACGAGACGACCGGCTTGACCCACGCCGGAGCCTTCTTGGCCGTGACGGCGGTCTTGGTGGCGGCGGCCTTCACGGTCGCGGCCTTGGCCTTCGCGGCGGCGGCCTTCACCTGGGCGGCCACCTGGGCCTGGGCATCGGCCTGGGCGGCGACGGCGGCGGACGCGGTGAGCGCGACCGGGGCGGCGGCCTTGCCCTCGGCGGCGAAGGCGGACCCGGCTCCGGCCACCATCGACGCCCCCAGGCCCGCAGCGGCGAGAGCGACGGCGGTGACACGGACGGCGGGGTTCATGACGCGCTTCGACATACGGGGGAAAACCTCCGGGCAGTACGGGACCCGACGCGGAACGGTGCTGCGCCGGGCTTGCCCCACCTTGGTAACCCGACCTCCCAGTCAGGCCAAAACACCCCATCTACGACATTGCGTCGTAGCGATCTCCCGGGAAGTTCCACCTGCAACACCCCTGGAAGGGAACCAAGGAAACGGACATAACTACACAAGAGGATCGGTTTACGCGCATGTCACAGGAGGCCCGCAAGCGCCGGAAAGCCGGCCCCGTGCCCGTTTCACCCCCTCAGGACCAAAGTCCTGGATCTTTACACCTAAAAGTCCCGAATCAACACTAAAGGTCGCCACTATTCCACTTAGTACCCTCCGAAACGCCTGTGCGCCTTGTCACCAGCCCCTCGCCCCGAAAGCGACCTGGGTCACGCAACCGAGCCGCCCGAAAGCCCCTCCCGCACTACGCTGATCACTTCGGGAATCCACGGGGGGACACACATGGAACCGACACTCATCGGCACCCGCCTCGCTTCGTCCCTGATCAGCCCGATGCTAAAGAAATTGCTGGTCAGCGAGGGTGCGGGAGCCGGCCTCATCGACCATTCGGAGAAGGTCCGGCTCTCCTCCCTGCTCTCCTTCCGGGGCGAGAAGCGCACCCTCACCGAGAAGGACGTCCGCAAGCTCGCCGGAACGCTGGTCGAGCGCTCGCTGGACGGGCCCGGCGAGCAGTCCTTCCCCGCCGCCGAGGCCCCGGCCGTCGCCGAGGCCCTCGCCACGACCCTCCTCGCCCTCGGCGAGCTCGACATGGACGACGTCCAAGCCGTCCGGCTGGGCCACACCGCCCTCGCCGCCCGACTGCGCACGGTCGCCCCGCCCCCGGACGGCCTCTCCACGGACTCGGTGCTCTACCTGGAATCCCTGACCGAGTGGGCCTGCCTCCACCTCCTCGACTTCTTCACCCGACGCTCCACGTTCATCGCCCGCAGCCTGGTGGAACAGACCAGGAACCAGGCCGAGCTCCTCGCCAAGGTGGACGAGGTCATCCGGCGGACGCCACGGACGGACTCCCCGGACGCGGCCTTCGAGCGCCGCTACCTGCGGCACCTCGCCAAGAAGCACGGCCGGCTCGCCATCCACGGCATCGACCTCCACCGGTCACCGGGCGACTGGCCCCTGGACACGGCCTACCTGTCGCTGGCGGCGACCGGAACGGACTCCCCTCCCGACGGCACGGTCCGCCCCGGCCCACAGCCGGAGGACCACCATCCGATCCGCGCCGACCTCGCCCTCGCCCGACACGGCAAGGTGCTGCTACGGGGCCTGGCCGGCTCGGGCAAGACCACCCTCATCCAGTGGCTGACCGTCTCGGCCGCCTCGGAAGACCGTGCGGAGGGCATGGCGTACCTGCACGGGCACGTCCCGTTCGTCCTCCCGCTGCGCACCCTCACCCGCCACGGAGAACGGCTCCCCTCCTCCCCCGACCGCTTCCTCCCCTCCGCCGGCTGTCCCCTCACCCCGCCCGACGGCTGGGCCGATCGGGTGCTGGCCGCGGGACGGGGGCTGATCCTCGTCGACGGCATCGACGAGATCCCCGAAACCGAGCGCGGTCGGGTCCACGACTGGCTCCGCGACCTCCTCAGCGCCTACGAGGGCAACCGCTGGCTGGTGACCGCCCGCCCCACCGCCGTGGGCAGCGGCTGGCTGGCCCGGGACGGCTTCACCGACCTGACCCTCGCCCCGATGTCCCGCACCGAAGCCGCCACCTTCGTGCGCCGCTGGCACCGGGCGGCCGGGCCCGAAGCGGAGCAGTATGAGCAGCCGCTCCTCGACGCCCTGCGGACGACCGAAGACGTCGCCCGGCTCGCCACCAACCCGCTCATGTGCAGCCTCCTCTGCGCCCTCCACCGCGACCGGCACGGCTATCTCCCCCGAGGCCGCAAGGCGCTCTACGACTCCGCGCTCTCCATGCTCCTGTCCCGCCGGGACCGCGAGCGGGACATGGGGAAGCCGTACGGGATCGAGCTGGACGAGGCGCCACAGATCCAACTGATCCAGCGGCTCGCCTACTGGCTGACGCTGAACGGCCGGCTCCAGATGGACCGCGCACACGCCGAGTCGATCGTCGCGGAGGCCCTCCCCGCGGTGGCCGATGCCTCCGCCCACCCCCCGAACCGGGTCTTCACCCACCTCCTCCACCGCAGCGGCCTGCTGCGCGAGCCGACGACCGACACCATCGACTTCGTCCACCGCACCTTCCAGGACTACCTGGCGGCCAAGGCCCTGGTGGACCGCTGGGACATCGGCGTCCTGATCCAACACGCCACGGACGACCGCTGGGAAGACGTCATCCGGATGGCAGTGGGCCACGCCCGCCCGCGCGAGTGCGCGGAGATCCTGCGCGAGCTGATCAAGGCAGCGGACGCCGCCGAGGACCGCCCGGTGCAGCTCCGCCTCCTGGTCCTGGCGGCGACCGCGCTGAACCATGCGACGGAAGTGGCACGGGAGGTGCGGGAGGAGGTACTGGCCCGGGCCGCGGACCTGGTCCCGCCCCGCTCGTCGGTGGAGGCCAGAGAACTGGCGGCGGCGGGCCGAGCGGTCCTGGACCTGCTGCCGGGGCCGGAAGGGCTGGACGACGAGGACGCCCGCCTGGTGGTCACGACCGCGACGCACATCGGCTCCGACGCGGCCGTCCCCTACCTGGCCCGCTTCGCCCGTCACCCCTCCGTCCCCGTCCGCTCCCAACTGATCTGGGGATGGCAGCGCTTCGACCACCACGCCTACGCCGAGGCGATCGTGGCCGCCATCGACCCGTCCGAGCTGCGCTTCACGCTCGTCCACGACGAGCAGGTGACGGAACTGCTCCGCCTCGGGATCACCCCGGACCTGCTGGAGATCAGGGGCGAGGTCTCGGAGCGGGCGGTGGAGGACCTCCTCTCCGTCTGTGACCCGAGCGTGCTCTCCCTGTCGCGGGGGGCCGGTACGTCCGACCTCTCGGTGCTCTCCGGCCTCACCAGGCTCACCTCGCTGTCGCTGGAGGGTCCTCACGGGACGTACGGAGGGCTGGGCGGCCTTCCCCCCGAAGCGCCCCTGGTGAAGCTCGCCCTCAAGACCTGGCCGGAGGAGGGCATCGGTGCCCTGCGCTCCGCCGCTCGCCTCCGCGCACTCAGCTGCTGGACGGACCGCCCGGCCACGGCCCACGACTGGGAGGAACTGGCCCTCCTCACCCAGCTGCGGCTGCTCTCGATCGAGGGCACGGCCCTCCCGTCGATCCCCCGGGACCTGGCGCTTCCCCACATCGACGTGCTCGTGCTCAGCACGGACACGGACACGGAGGAGGCGGCGTGCGAAACGGTGGCCCGGGCCTTCCCTTCGCTCCAGCGGTTCGCGCTGCTCGCCGCGGGCGGCCGTGCGGACGTCACCGCACTGGCACGGCTGGAGGGGCTGCAGGAGGTCCACGTCTCGGCCACGGCCCTGGAGGGCGTCGAGCACCTCTCCCCCCACGTCCGGGTCATCAGGAACTGACCACGGAAAAAAGGGGCGGCCCCGGGACCCATCGAGGCGCTGTACACCGTGGTTCCTCTGATCATCGTCTCGGTGTTGTTCTACTTCACCGCGCGCGATGAATCGAAGCTTCTCGAGCTCAGCCCCAAGCCGGCCCACACCATCAACGTGGTCGGCTACCAGTGGAGCTGGGGCTTCAACTACATCGAGAACGTGGAGG